>CAVHBE010000024.1:0-3296 GCA_963634045.1 Methanobrevibacter smithii | reverse complement strand
TTGAGCGCGTGATGCCCATCATCAACCGCGAGGGCTCCGATTCCGCGATTTTGGACAATGTGCTCGAGTTTTTGGTCATGAACGGTCGCCCGCTCACGCGCGCCGCATCCATGCTGTTGCCCGAGCCGTGGGACCACAACGACAGCCTGAGCGAGGAACGCCGCGCCTACGACGCCTACCAGTCCATGCTCATGGAGCCCTGGGACGGCCCGGCCGCCATCGCCTTTACCGACGGTCGCACGCTGGGTGCCGCCCTCGACCGCAACGGCCTGCGCCCCGCCCGCTACTACGTGACGCGCGACGGCCGCTTTATGCTGGCGAGCGAGGTGGGCACCATCGAGGTGAGCCCCGAGAACATCCTGACGAGCGGCTGCCTGGGACCGGGCCAGATGCTCGAGGTCGATTTTGCCCGCGGCCGCGTCATCTACAACGACGAGCTGCGCGCCCGTTACGCCAAGGAAAAGCCCTACCGCGACTGGATTGCCGAGGAGACGCTGACCGTCGACGCGCTCGACAAGCCCGTCGCGTCCACGCCCGCCGAGGACGCCGAGGTGCCCGCCGCCGTGCGCATGGCCAAGCTCGGGTATCACTGGGATGATGTTGACGAAGTCGTGCGTCCCATGGCCCAGCAGGGCAAGGCGCCGCTCGCCTCGATGGGTATCGATGCGCCGCTGGCCTGCCTGTCCAAGAAGACGCGCTCGTTCTTTGACTACTTCTATCAGCTGTTCGCCCAGGTCACGAACCCGCCCATCGACGCCCTTCGCGAGCATATGGTCACCTCGACCACGCTCTACCTGGGCAACCACGGCAACCTGCTCGAGGACTCCCGTACGGCCTGCCAGCTGGTGCGCCTGGAGCGCCCACTGCTGAGCGAGGAGGAGTTCGAGCGTATCTGCGCCATCGACCGCGTGGGCTTTAAGACCCGCCGTTTCCGTGCCGTGTACCGCCGCGACGCGGGTGAGGGCGCGCTGCAGGCTGCACTCAAGCAGCTTGCCGAAGACGTCGAGGCCGCGGTTCGCGATGGCGTGAACATCGTGGTGCTGAGCGACCGTGCTGCGGCGGGCGAGGTCCCTGTGCCGTCGCTGCTCGCCGTGGGCTGCGTGCACAACCACCTGATCCGCGCCGGCGTGCGTACCTTTGCCGACATCGTGGTGGAGTGCGGCGACGCCGTGTCCCCGCACGACTTTGCGGCACTGGTGGGCTACTCCGCGAGCGGCATCTATCCGTACAACGCGCACGCGTGCATTCGCGACTTGGCGGTGCACGGCGATCTGGACGTGACAGCCGAGCAGGGCATCGCTAACTACAACAAGGCTGCGACCGCCGGCATCGTTTCCATCATGTCCAAGATGGGCATCTCCACGGTGCAGAGCTACCACTCCGCGCAGATCTTCGAGGCCGTGGGCTTCACTCCGGAGTTCGTCAACGCGTACTTCGCCGGCACGGTGAGCCGTGTGGGCGGTATGGGTGTCGAGGACGTTGAGCGCGAGCAAAACGAGCGCTACGACACTGCGCTCGCTATCCTTAAGAGCCCGGCTCCCGATCAGCTGCCCACGCTGGGTCTGACCAAGTGGCGCCCGCTCGGCGGCGAGGATCACCTTATCGACCCGCAGACCGTCTACCTGCTGCAGACCGCCTGCCGCGAGGACAGCTACGACACCTTTAAGGAGTACAGCGCCCGCCTGCACCGCACCGGCCGTGCCGTGCGCCTGCGTGACCTGCTGGACTTTAATGCCAACGGTCGCACGCCGGTTTCGCTCGACGAGGTGGAGCCCGCGCTCAACATCGTCCGCCGCTTTAACACCGGCGCCAGGTCGTACGGTTCCATCAGCAAGGAAGCACACGAGTGCATGGCCATCGCCATGAACCGCCTGCACGGCCGTTCCAACTCGGGCGAGGGCGGCGAGGATCCGCGTCGCGAGACCCCGCTGGCCAACGGTGACTCCAAGAATTCCGCCATCAAGCAGGTGGCAAGCGCGCGCTTTGGCGTGACGAGCCGCTACCTGTGCAGCGCCTTCGAGATTCAGATCAAGATGGCCCAGGGCGCCAAGCCCGGCGAGGGCGGCCACCTGCCCGGCAAGAAGGTCTACCCCTGGATCGCCGAGGTCCGTCAGTCCACGCCCGGCATCGGCCTGATCTCGCCCCCGCCGCACCACGATATTTACTCTATCGAGGACCTGGCAGAGCTGATCTTTGACCTTAAGAACGCCAACCCCGGCGCACGCGTGTCGGTCAAGCTGGTCAGCGAGGCCGGCGTCGGCACCATCGCCACCGGCGTGGCCAAGGGCGCTGCCGACAAGATCTTGATCAGCGGCCACAATGGCGGCTCGGGTGCCGCTGCGCGCGACTCTATCTGGCACGCGGGTCTGCCGCTGGAGCTTGGCCTTGCCGAGGCCCAGCAGACGCTGCTGCAAAACGGCCTGCGCTCTCGCGTGGTGCTCGAGGCCGACGGCAAGCTCATGGACGGTACCGATGTCGCCGTCGCCTGCCTGCTGGGTGCCGAGGAGTTTGGCTTTGCGACCATGCCGCTCATCTCCATGGGCTGCCTCATGCAGCGCGACTGCCAGCAGGATACCTGCCCGGCCGGCATTGCCACGCAAAACTGTCGCTTGCGTCGCGGCTTCCGCGGCAAGCCAGAGCACGTCGAGCACTTTATGCTCTTTGTTGCCGAGCAGCTGCGCGAGGTCATGGCGAGCCTGGGCTTCCGCACCGTCGACGAGATGGTCGGCCATCCCGAGTGCCTGCGCCAGATCGAGGTCCCGGGCAACCGCAAGGCCAACCTGCTCGATCTGTCGCCCGTGCTGGCAAGCGCGACCTGTGAGTTTGGTGCCCACATCCCGGGCGCCGACGGCCGTCACTTCCTGCCCCAGATGGCTGCGGACAGCGAGCTCGACAAGACGCTCGACTCCACGCTGTTTGTGCCCTATACGGCCGATGCCCGTGCGCACCTGCGCCCGATTCGCTTCCGCGCCGACATCGCCAACGTCAACCGTTGCGTGGGCACCATCTTGGGCAACGCGGTGACCAAGGCGCATCCCGAGGGCCTGCCCGCCGGCTCCATCACCATCGATTGCGATGGTTCGGCCGGTCAGAGCTTTGGCGCTTTCCTGCCGCGCGGCATTACGCTCAACGTGTGCGGCGACGCCAACGACTACTTTGGCAAGGGCCTTTCGGGCGGCGAGGTGTCGGTGCGCCCCAACCCGCATGCGACCTACAAGTTCGACGAGAACATCATCGTGGGCAACGTTGCGTTCTTTGGCGCCACGAGCGGTCGCGGCTTCATTAACGGCCTGGCC
>CAVHBE010000023.1:0-3542 GCA_963634045.1 Methanobrevibacter smithii | reverse complement strand
GAAAGCGCATCCCGGAATCTCGCCTCAAACTGGGACACACTTTCCGCTTCACCTGCCGCCTCAAAAACCCATGCGCTCTCCATCCCAAAACTGGGTAGAAGAAAGCCAAAACGCAATCGCAGGAGGTCAATATGACTGCAGAAGATAAGGCAAAGAACGCCGGCAAGGTCGCGCTCGTCTTGGAGGGCGGTAGTTTTCGCGGGCAGTTTACCGCGGGCGTGCTCGACGTTCTCATGGAGGCTGGTGTCGAGATTCCGGCTGTCTACGGCGTATCGGCCGGCGCCCTCAACGGCGTGAACTACAAGTCGCACCAGATCGGCCGTGCCAACCGCATCAACCTGGCTTTCTGCAACGACAGCCGCTTCATGGGCGCCGCATCGTTTGCATCCACGGGCTCTATTGTGGGTTACGACTTTATTTTCAACGATGTCCAGGACCGCCTGGATCCCTTTGACAACGAGACGTTCGACGCGAGCCCCATCGAGATGTACGCCGTCGCGACGGACATGCTCTTTGGAACCGCCACGTACCTTCCGGTCAAAAGCGCCGTGCTCGACCTCGACGCTGTGCGTGCCTCGACCTCGCTGCCGCTGGTGACGCCGCCGGTCGAGATTGACGGGCACAAATACGTCGACGGTGGCGTAGCCGATTCGATCCCCATCGAGCACGTGCTGGAGGAGGCGGGCTTCGACCGTGCGGTCGTCATTGTCACGCAGGACCGCTCGTACGAGAAAAAGCCCTACGAGTTTATGCCTGCCGCGCGTGCGCGTTATGCCGACTACCCCTATCTGCTCGAGGGAATCGAGACGCGCCACGACCGCTACAACATACAGCGCATGCACCTGTGGAAATATGAGCGCGAGGGCCGCGCGTTGGTCGTCGCTCCGCAAAAGCCGGTCGAGGTCGGCCATGTCGAGCACGATTCGGCAAAGCTTTTGGACCTGTATATCCAGGGCCGTCAGGAGGCAAAGCGCCTGCTCGCGGAAATTCAAGAGTTCGTTGAGCGCTAACGACGGCGAACCCTCAAAAAATGACAACAGCTAATGAGCTGGAAAATCACGGCTCGTGGATGACATGTGCAGAAACTCTGGTCGGAGCCAAAATACCTGTTGACTCGTACGGCGAGCGGGGTAATATGGACGGGTTACTTGCAGAGCCCCGTGAATCTCTGTAACAACACGTACTGTACATGGAGGAGTCTAAGTGATTTCGAAATCGACTCACTACGCCAAGCAGGGCGAGGTCCAGCGCAACTGGGTTCTCGTCGACGCCGATGGTGCTGTCCTGGGCCGTCTTGCCACCCAGATCGCAATGATCCTGCGCGGTAAGAACAAGCCCCAGTTCACGCCCAACAGCGACTGCGGCGACTTCGTTGTCGTCATCAACGCCGATAAGGTCCAGCTTACCGGTAACAAGGCCGACACGAAGACCTATTATCGCCACAGCGGCTACAACGGCGGCCTCAAGGCTGAGAGCTTCCGCCAGGCTATGGAGAAGCACCCGGAGAAGGTCATCGAGCGCGCCGTTCGCGGTATGCTGCCCAAGACCACCCTCGGCCGTGCCCAGATGACCAAGCTTAAGGTCTACGCTGGTGCCGAGCATCCGCATGCTGCCCAGAACCCCACGAAGATTGAGCTGGAGGCTTAAAGATGGCTGAGAACACCGTTGTCTACCAGGGTACCGGCCGTCGTAAGAACGCCGTCGCCCGCGTCCGTCTCGTCCCCGGCACCGGCAAGGTGACCATCAACAAGCGTGACGCCGAGCAGTATTTCGGCCGTCATCAGCTCGTTGAGAACGCCCTTGCTCCCTTCAAGGTGACCGACACCGCCGGTCAGTTCGACGTTATCGCTCAGTGCGATGGCGGCGGCATCTCCGGTCAGTCCGGCGCTCTGCGCCTGGGCATCGCTCGCGCTCTTCTGAACGCTGGCGACTACCGTGCTGACCTCAAGAAGGCCGGTTTCCTTACGCGCGATGCTCGCGTGGTCGAGCGCAAGAAGTACGGCCTCAAGAAGGCCCGCCGCGCTCCCCAGTTCTCCAAGCGCTAAGGTTTTATCTCCTTTCGAGATACAATGTACAAGCGGGGCCTGCCGATTCCTCGGCGGGTCCCGCTTTTCTTTTTCGACTAGGGCGGGCGGTTGCATATCGCCTGCTAGGGAAGGAGCGATCCTATGCCCCAGAACATCTTCGGTACCGATGGCGTCCGTGGCGTCGCCAACGCCGATCTTTCGTGCGACCTTGCGTTTCGCCTGGGCCGCGCGGCGACCAAGTTTCTTGGTCCGGACATCTGCATCGGCCGTGACACGCGCCTTTCGGGCACCATGCTCGAGAGCGCTCTGACCGCCGGCATTATGGCCGAGGGCGGCCGCCCGCACTGCTGCGGCGTTATCCCCACGCCGGCCGTGGCGCTGCTCACCGTCCAAAACGAGCTCGATGGCGGCATCGTCATCTCCGCTTCGCACAATCCGCCGGAGTTCAACGGCATCAAGTTCTTTAGCCGCAAGGGCATGAAGCTTCCCGATGCTGTCGAGGAAGAGATCAGCGCCTGGGTCATGTCCGAGGAGGCCATGGCTGCCGACACGCTGCCGACCGGTGCCGGCGTGGGCCACATCATCAAGATGAAGGACGCTCGCAAGGCATATGTCGACCACGCCATCGATACGCTTGATGGCCTGAGGCTCGATGGCCTAGTCGTTGCCGTCGACTGCGGTCACGGTGCTTCCTGCCAGACTACGCCCGCCGCGCTGCAGCGCCTAGGCGCCACGGTGCACGCTATCAACACCGATTACTGCGGCACTGACATTAACGTTGAGTGCGGCTCTACGCACCTCGAGCCCCTGCGCGAGCTCGTGCTGCGCACCCATGCTGATATCGGTTTGGCCCACGACGGCGACGCCGACCGCGTGCTGTTCGTGGACAGCGAGGGCAATGAGATCGACGGTGACTACATCCTGGCTATCTGCGGTTCTGACCTCGCCGCTCGCGGCAAGCTCGCCAACTCCGAGATCGTCTCGACCGTCATGTGCAACCTGGGCTTCTCCATCGCTATGAAGGAGCAGGGCTTCGAGATGGTTCAGACCGCCGTGGGCGACCGCTACGTTTTGGAGCGCATGCTCGCGGACGGCGCCGTCATCGGCGGCGAACAGTCCGGCCACATCATCTTCCTGGAGCACAACACCACCGGTGACGGCTTGGTGACGGCTCTGCAGCTGCTGGCCGTGCTCAAGCGCACCGGTCGTACCCTCACCGATCTTGCCGGCATCATGAAGAAGTACCCGCAGGTACTCGTCAACGTGCATTCCGACAACAAGGCTGGTCTGGACGATTGCCAGCCCATCTGGGATGCCGTTGCTGCTGCCGAGAAGGAGCTTGACGGCCGCGGCCGCATTCTGGTGCGCCCGAGCGGCACCGAGCCGCTGGTCCGCGTGATGGCCGAGGCCGAGACGCACGAGCTGACCCAGCGCGTTGTCGACGACATCGTCGAGGTTGTCAAGCGCGAACTTCCCTAATGGTCAAAAACCGTTGCCAAGTGGTAAACTGTTAAG
>CAVHBE010000022.1:9173-11659 GCA_963634045.1 Methanobrevibacter smithii | reverse complement strand
CGGCAACGCCATCGCGAACACCGGCCGCCAGGTCGCCGGCGGTTTGTGCACGGCGCTCATCATCACGGTCATGACAAGCGTCACCGCGTCGGCCGGCGTCGATGCGAGCATCCAAGTAGCCACCGCCGTGGGCGCGGGCGTCGCTTACAAGGTGTGCGCGGCAATCGGCCTCGTTTCCCTTATCTGCGCCATATTCAGCGTGCGCACCAAGAAAACCGCACCGAAAACGAAGGAGGCATAAGCGATGTCCGAGATTCTGTCCGAGCGCATCCCGCTCGAGCTCGAGGGGACGCCCGTTTCGAGCATCATGATTGAAGAGCCGTTCACCTGCACGCAGGATTGCACGATTTCCGACGTGGTGCGCATGCTCGCCGAAAACGAGGTGAGCAGCATGCCCGTAATCGATGAGCGCAACCAGGTGGTCGGGTTCATCTCCGACGGCGATGTCATGGGAGCCATCGCGCAGCATCGCGCTCACACCATCTTCACGGGCGGCGACGCGTCCATGCTGTACTTCGACGATCAGAGCCTTGAGCAGCGCATCGAAGACCTGAAGGATCGCTGCGTCATGGATTTCGCGACGCGCAAGGTAGTGTGTGCCCGTCCCGAGCAGAGCATCGCCCGCGTCGCCGCGCTGCTGGCGAAGAAGAAGTTCAAGAAGCTTCCTGTGGTTGATGACGAGGGCAAACTCGTGGGGGTCATCCGCCGCTCCGCCATCACCAAATACATCTTCGGCATCCTTTTCCAATAGGGGCAGGTCGCACTTGGGGCGAACATCTCGAGGCATCGAGCCAGCAACTGGACCAGACAACCTTGACACGCACGCGCTTTCCCTCGATGCTTCGGTAAGGGGAGCTGCGAAAATCGCAGCACGGGTGATCGGCGCCGCGCCCCCGAAGGCAAAAGCGAACACGGGAGCGATACGATGGGAAAAGTCCTGGACGAAGATTTGGTTTATGAGATTCTCTCCGTCGTGGCAGAGATTCCGGCGGGATGCGTCGCCTCGTACGGTCAGATAGCGCGCCTCATCGGCAGGGAGAAAAACTCTCGCCTGGTCGGAGCGGTGCTGAGCGAGGCGGATCGCTACGGCGATTATCCCTGCCACCGCGTTGTCAACCACGCGGGACGCCTCGCGCCAAACTTCCCCGACCAGCGAGCACTACTGACGGAGGAAGGAGTCGCCTTCCGAGACAACGGCTGCGTCGACATGAAAAAGCACCAGTGGAACGAGTAGCCAGGCAGCGTAGCGTCGAAAGGAGCGACGCCACGGGGAACGACCTGCGCCCCGCCGCCGGACAACCTATGGCAAAGTGACACGTCCCACAAAGAGCGGCGCACCAGTACGAGACACGACCGCGACGTAAAAAGACCCTATGATACTCGTAAGCATCTATCTGATTGCCCGCCTCGAGGTACCCAAAGAACGAGAGATGCCGAAACCCCTAGACAAAGAAAAAGGTCGGGAGCTTTTATGCTTCCGACCTGAAGTTTCATGGTCGCGGGGGGCGGATTTGAACCACCGACCTTCGGGTTATGAGGTCGCTACGACGTTGTTTCATTCAGACATTTCGACCCAAATTGAAGTCAATATAACTCCAGGTCATTTGATGTTTTCATAGATTTACGAAAGAAAAGTACGCGGAATAATTCGACCCAAATTCGACCCACAACGAGCTTGAAAGCGGTCAGGCGGAGCATTACCCTTGGGGTGTGACCCCACGCAGGGCCCACCACCAAGGGTAATGCCCACCCGCCCCAGCCCTTTGCGCCATTCCGCGCAACCGAGCGCGATTCTCAGGCACTTCAGGCAAGGAACACGATGAACGACCGACCTCTCGTCATAGGCAAAGGAACGAAGCAACGCCGCGACAACTACACGTGGCGCTACCGTCACAGCCTCGGCAAGGATCCGGTCACGGGCAAATACCGCTATTCGCCGTGGCAGACCATACATACCACCAAAAGCCGAGAGGTCGACGCCGCACTCGAAGCCTACAAGGCAGAACTCAACAGCGGCACCTACGTCCAAAAATCGAGGGACACCGTCGGCTCGTACGCAAAAAAGTTCCACGACAACCGCGAAGGAACCATCACGCCGCTCGCCTACTCGACATCCTACTCAATCGAGAACCGGACGCGCACATCACATGCGTGATGCTCATGCTCGACACCGACATGAGAAGGGCAGAAGCCCTCGGGATGACGTGGTCCGATGTCTCCGTCGAGAACAGAAGCATCCTCATTGAGCAGCAGTTCGCGGCCGATCGAAGCGTTCGCTCGCCCAAAAGCAAGAAAAGCGTGCGGAGGATCTCGATAAGCGAGACGCTGACGTCGTATCTCGAATTCTGGAAAAAGGAGCAGGCCCGCGAAATGGAAGCCTTCGGCCTGGAACAAGTCAAAGGCACTCCGCTCGTCCACTCATTCGAACGAACGAAAGACAGGCATCCCCAAGTCAACTTCATGGACCTGAATGGGTTTTCGCGCTG
>CAVHBE010000022.1:8279-9163 GCA_963634045.1 Methanobrevibacter smithii | reverse complement strand
GTTCGAAGGCGTTCGAACATACCATTATGTGAAGGAAACTGTCGACGGGGAAACGATTTCGAAGCGTTATGAGCATAAAGAGTGGCTCGAATTGAGGGATTACCTCAGGAAGCATCCCAAGGTTCGCGAGGCGAGGCATATCAGCACATATGAGAGCGAGCACCTTCCTTACGGATATTCGGGCCTATCGAGCCACACCGCTACTGCCGCTACTGCCCGCCAGCTTCCGAACCAGCGGGCGGTAGCAGCACCCCGAACATCTCGCCGACAGCGCAGAGAGTCGTCGACCTGGCGGCCAAGGCCGACATCGAGGACGTGATGCTGTGCGACCTGCCCGGCGTCCTGTCCTTCCTAGGGCTGCCACCTGAGACGGAGATGCCGCCGGGCAACAAGGGGAAGACGAAGCTCAAGAAGCTCTACAGGAAGGTGGCGCCGAACAAGGCATACCACTCCGGCGAGCGCGCCAAGGATTTGATCTCGCACCTTGACATGGCAGAGATCAGGGCATCGGCGCCCGTCCAAGAATTGGGATGCAGTTCAATACGAGCTCGGGGCTCTTTGCGTCTAGATTGGGGACGCATGGCCGGACGAAAACAATTTGCGTCTGGTAATAAGCGTACGAAAGCGCAATTTCCATCCTTATTCCGGACGCAAATCAAGACGTAAACCGTTTGCGTCTGCTATAAATCCGCACGAAAACGGTTTTCGTCTTGCAGGGCAGTTACCGCTTCTACAGTTCAACTTCCAGTTCGGCTTTGTGTTCGTAGAGGTAATTGCGCATGTAGGGGATGGCAAATGAGACCTTGCCGTACGAGGGAGCCTCGATAATCGATTCTCTTAACAGGCGGCTGCGGACGGAGCTCACCTGTTGAGGCGTTTTGTTT
>CAVHBE010000022.1:3340-8269 GCA_963634045.1 Methanobrevibacter smithii | reverse complement strand
GCAGATAAGCGATGCACGTGGGCGGAATGCGCTGCAGCGCGGGCTCAATCACCATGGCGCAGAAGCGTTCGCGTGCCGTTGCAATGCCGCGCTCGGCTTCTTCTTCTCCAATAATCGATGTATGTGCGCGTCTTGCCAACTGCCATGCGTAGTATCCAACGAGTTGGATCATGAAAGGATAACCTTGCGTTGCCTCGGCAAGTTGGCCGGCAATACCTGGCTGCAACTCCATGCCAGACGCTTCAATGGTTTCCTCGAGGGAGTACGACACTTCGGTTACTGCCACAGCCTTCAGGTCAAAGGGGAGGGCACGGCGCAAAAACGTAAGTGTCTTTCCGTTGATGATGCTTTCAATCATCGAAGGCAGCCCCGCAAAAACAAAGGCGATATCAAGATCTTCGCCGATAACCTGCTGAATCGCAATGGAGAGCGTTCGGACCTCATCGAGCTCTGCGTCTTGAACCTCGTCGAGAGTGATGAGCAGGCCATTTTCATTCTTGGATATTGTCTGTCTCATGGCGTCGCGTAGCGATGGACCGATTCGCTCAATGTCTATGCTGCCGATGGATATGCCAGCTACGGTGGGCTCAAATCTGGCGTGTTTGGCCTGGAATTTGGGCTGCAGCTGTTCGAGAATGCGCTGGCAAAGTCCCTCGGTTGCGACCTCTTTTATGACCGTCCAGCCACGGCTTTGCGCCAAACGTGAGCACTCGTCAAGGAGGACCGTCTTGCCCGTTCCACGGACGCCGGCTATGCGCATTAGGCGCCCCGGGGCACCCGGCCCGTTGACGAGGCCTTCATTGAATTCTTCGAGTACATCTTCGCGGCCGATAATTGTGGGGGGTGTTTTACCTGCTGTGGGCTTAAAAGGGTTTGTTTGCATGTGAGCCACCTTTGCTCAAGATATAGCAAGATATAGCAAAGTATAGCAAGATATAGCAAAGTATAGCAAGATATAGCAAAGTATAGTGAGATATAGCAAAGTAAGTGCTACTCGCGGGTTTTGCGGTGGTGCTATTTTCCAAATGCTGCGCGGATAAAGCGCTGGGCGAACAGCTTGTTGGCGACGTTGATGACATGGCCCAGGAACAGTGCCGAGATGGCGGTCGTGACGCCAAAGCCGCCCAGGTTGTACATAAAGATCAGCGACAACGCGAGCGAGGCGGCGACATGTGAGCAATCAAACACGACTTTTACGTCACCAAAGCGGCGTTTAAGCTTTTCGGCAATGACTTGCACCAGGCCGTCGGGCGCGTTGGGGACAACGCCCATGTTGACGACGAGACTTACGCCAAATGCGGTGACAGCGAGGGAGAGCAGCATGGTCGCAATCTGTGTGGGGAGTGCCGTGGGATGCAGTGGGTTGACCGCCATGAAGAGGTCGGTCAAGCCGCCAATCAGCGTTGAGAAGAACAACTCGAGCAGGATGCGCGGCTGGAACTCGCTTCGCAAGATGGCTAATTGCGCCACGATGTAGGCGACGTAGGTTGCGGTGATCCAAAAGCCGAGCGTCTTGCCAGTGAGCATGGATAGGGTTGTGGCAAAGCACGTGAGCGCGGCGACGCCCAGGCCGGATGCCGTCTGGAGACTCATACCGAGTGCCAGTACTGCAACGCCCACAAGATACATCAGCATTCTGATGACGGTATGGCACCAGTCGATGTTCTCGCCATGCATGATGATGAGCGGTCGCATGTTGCTACCCGTCCTTTCGGTTGTGTGAAAAAGCTGACCCGGGCCGGCAAAAGAGGGTTATCGGAGGCACTGCTGCAAAAGCAGAAAAGCCGGCCCCACGGTCAGTCGTCTAGGAAGTGTCTCGCTGTGCCGGAATGGGACTAAAGGTCCAACGAGACGGGAAGAAAGCAAATGGCATTGCGTGGGCGATAAGATGCCAAGATGGTAGGGTGTGTCTTAGCATCCTATTGCCCACGCTCAACGAAATCGGTTTCGTTGAGCCTAAGTATACGCACGGGATTTTATTTGCGAAGAGAAAAGCAATAAAAAGGTGAACGTTCACCTAATCGCAACAACTCGTTGGCTGTAGTTACGGTGGAATAGTTCCTGTTTTTGCTGCTGAAGGCCTTGAGCAGGAACTATTCCACCGCAACTTATGAGGGGGCGGGGGATGCGATAGTATTGCATGGTGGTATTCGACTAACCGAGGACTTATCCGAGGGCTTTATGGAACAGCACCAGCATAATCAGAGCCTGCAAGACCAGGCATACAACGCATTGCGCTCCAAGATCATCTATGCCGAGCTCAAGCCCGGCACGCGCCTTTCGGCGATTGGTCTGGAAAAGGAGACGGGAATCGGGCGCACGCCCATTCGCGAGTCCTTTGTGCGCCTGCGTGAGCAGGAGCTGGTGGAAACGCGTCCCAAAAGCGGCACCTATGTCTCAAAAATCAGCATGGAGCGCGCCGAGAACGCCTGTTTCTTGCGCGAGAAACTCGAGAGAAGCGTGCTTATTAAATGCTGTTCGGCCGCCTCGCCTGAGCAAAAGCATCGGCTCGAGCAGATTCTTGCCGAGTCTGAGTCACTCGACCATGGCGAAACGCGTCGCTTTTTCGATCTGGACAACCTGTTTCATGAGACGTGTTTTGAGATTGCCGGTCGTCACATGTTGTGGGATTGGATGAAGAGCGTCAACACGCATTTTGAGCGATACAACTGGTTGCGTATGGTGTCGCAGGATCTGGATTGGGAGCCGATTCGTCGGCAGCATCGCCGGATTCTCGAGGCCATTAAGAGGGGCGATACCGATGCGGCGAGTTATCTGGCAGAGACGCACTTGCACCTGATGCCCGAGGAGCAGGGCCCGGTTATCGCCTTACATCCCGACCATTTTGAGCTGTCCAAAGACACGGCCATCTAACTCGTCCCTCCCCCTTAATTAGTTGCGGTGAAATAGGGATTGTTTTGCGGCTCTGATGGCGTAAACAGCCCCTATTTCACCGCAAGTGCGAGGCTCTACCGGGGCACGAAAAAGCTGCGGCGCCGCTTGGAGGAAAAGACCGGAAGCAAAGGTCCATTCCTCCAGACGGCGCCGCAGCTGTTTTGATGGCTCGGCTTTTACCGAAGTGGCTCAGTTGAGCGCGACTGCCAGCCGATTATACAAAGCGGCTCGGGGGCGTGTCGCTTCCGTCACGTTCTATCAGCATACAAGACGGTTTTGGTTCTTGCTCGTGACGGAAACGGCGCGCTTCCGAGCCGCTTTAAAAGAAAGGGGGCGAGGTCTAGGACACGCCCCCTTTCACGATAGAGAGCTAAACCTAGCCGCGGACCTTTTTGACGACGTCCATGGCCTCGCGGGCAATCTGCTCGACCTTGGAGAAGTCGCCGTCGGCAAACAGGGCCGGCTTGACCATCCAGGTGCCACCGCAGGCGATGATGGCGGAGGAGCTCAGGTACTCCTCGACGTTGGCGGTGCTCACGCCGCCGGTTGGCATAAAGCGGTGACCGACAAACGGAGCGGCGAGGGCCTTGATGGTGTTCAGGCCGCCATACTGGGACGCGGGGAAGAACTTGGTGACCTTGAGGCCCAGGTTCTCGGCTGCGGTGACCTCGGAGGGGGTCACGGTGCCGGGAAGGACGGGCAGGTCGATGTCGATGCAGTGCTTCACGACGTCCTCGTTGTAACCCGGGGAGACGATGAACTTGGCACCGGCTGTGCGGGCCTGCTCAACCTGCTCGACGGTCAGGACAGTGCCGGCGCCAACACACATCTCGGGCTCGGCCTCGGCCATAGCGGCGATGCACTCGGCGGCGCAGGCGGTGCGGAAGGTGACCTCGGCGGACTTCATGCCAGCTGCCATAAGGGCGTGGGCGAGCGGAGCGGCGTCCTCGACCTTGTCGAGCACAACGACCGGCACGATGCCCAGGGACTCAAGCGTGGTGTAGAACTGATCGAACATGATGTTCCTTTCGATGTGTGGCGCGCATGGGCGCATGATTGCCAAATGTGCTGGTCAGGAGCCGATTTTGGATTGGTTATCGGAGGCACTGCTTGGGGTTCAAGCAATTCCAAAACCGGCTGCTCGACCAGTCGTGTAGGGAATGCCAGGCAAAACCGGAATGGGACTGGTGGTTTTGCCCGGCCGGAGGAATCGGGGAGCGGGCCGCAGAGGTATGGGATTGGAAAGCTGCGGCCCGCGGAATGGAGACGGACTAGCGCGCGACGCGGGTGCCACCGTCGGCGGCGGATGCCACGGCTGCGATCTCGCCTGCGGTAACCAAGTTGGAATCGCCCTTGATGGTGAGCTTGAGGATCGAGGCTGCAATCGCGTAGTTGACGGCGTCCTGCGGGTCAAAGTCGTTGATGAGGGCATGGACGAGGCCGGCGTTGAAAGCGTCGCCGGCGGCAACGCCCTCGAGCACGTGCACGTCGTGAGCAGGGGAGAACCAGTGCTCGCCGCTCTCGGCATCAAAGAGCATGCCCATCCAGATGGAGCGCTCGACGCAGGAAATGTTGCGGACGACCGAGGCGACCTTCTTGCAACCGTACTCGGCGCAGATCTGACGGGCCATCTCGACGTAGGTGTCACGCTCCTCGATGCCGTGGGCAAGGGAGCCGGAGACGCAGGTCATGCCAAGGCCGGCAGGCGCATCCTCGTCGTTGGCGATGCAGATGTCGACGAGCGGCAGGAGTTCCTTCATGGTGGCCTGCGATTTCTCGGGCGACCACATCTTGCCGCGATAGTTCACGTCGCACACGGTGGTGATGCCCTTGGCGCGGCAGACGGCGAGAGCCTCCTTGCAGGCGGCGGCCATCTCGTCGGAGACGGCGGGGGTCACGCCGGAGAAGTAGAAGACATCGATGCCCTTGAGGATCTCGTCCCAGTCAAAAACATCGCGCTTGGCCATGTTGATGGCAGAGAACTTGCGGTCGTAGACGCAGCCGTTGCCGCGCTGCGAGGCACCGACCTCAAAC
>CAVHBE010000022.1:369-3330 GCA_963634045.1 Methanobrevibacter smithii | reverse complement strand
GAGCCAAGACGGTCGCCCTGACGCACGACGCGCGTGGTGTCGACGCCGTAGGCCTTCAGCGAACGCAGGGCGCACTCGCCCAGACGGTTGGCCGGGACAACGGAGACGTAAGCGGCCTTGTCGCCCTGGTAGGCCAGGGAAAGCGCGGTGTTTGCCTCGGCGCCGCCGTAGCGGACATCAAACTCGGTCGCCTGCTCAATGCGCAGGTGGTCTTTGGGCGATAGCCTCATCATGATCTCGCCGAAGGTAAGAACCGTTTTACCCATGGTCGCGTAGCTCCTTCTTGCTCGTGCGTACACCTTTGATATGGCGTTGGCACGCAGGTGCCAAGACGGTAGGGTGCGTCTTTGCACCTGCGTGCCAACGCTCACCGAAATCGGTTTACGAAATCGGTTTCGTTTCGAGTTGTAGTATACTCACCTACAGCGTTTTGCAACCGAGATTTTTAAAAAAATGCCTAAAATGGCTCAGACCGCCGACAATTGGGAAACGGGGTGCGTTATGGCGCAGATGAGAATCAAGGACATTGCCGCCGAGGCGGGCGTGAGCCCGGCCACGGTCTCGCGCTATCTCAACAACCGCCCCGGGCAAATGACTGAGGAAACCCGTGCTCGCATCGCGGCGGTTATCGAGCGCACCGGCTATCGCCCGCGTGCCGCCGCGCGCAATCTACGCAGCTCGCGCACCAACCTCATCGGCGTGATCCTGGCCGACATCGCCAACCCGTTCTCCAGCGCCATGCTCGAAGGGCTTTCCGTCAGCGCCGCCGCGCGCGGCTGCTCGCTCATGACGGCCATTAGCGGCAACGACCCCGCTAAGGAAGCGGAGTCGCTCACCAGGCTTATCGATGCCGGCGTGGACGGCCTGGTCGTCAACACCTGCGGAGGCAATGACGAGGCGATCGCCGCGGCAGCGGGACGTCTGCCTGTTGTGCTGCTCGACCGCGACGTTGCCGACGGCGGTGTCGATCTGGTGACATCTAACAACCGTGAGCTGGTCGCTGGCTTGGTAGACGAGCTCGCCGCCGCTGGCAGCGAGCGCCTGTGCCTGCTCACCGAGGCAAGCGACGACAGCCCCGTGCGTCGCGAGCGTGCCGAGGCCTTTGCCGACGAACTTTCGCGACGCGGCCTTGCGGGTGAGGTCGTCACTCTGGCCGACGGTGGCGCCTCGGGCGTCGGCCGCTTGGACGAGACCATCCGCGGCTATGCAGGCAAAAAGCTCGGCCTCATTGCTGTCAACGGCCTGGTTTTCCTGCGTCTGACCGAGGCGCTGGCGCAGCTTGGTCCCTCGCTGCCGGCGGGGCTCAAAATCGCGACGTTTGACGACTACCCCTGGAACCATGTGCTCTTTGGCGGCGTGACCACGGCCGCGCAAGACACCCTTACCATCGCCGAGCGCGTGGTCGAGCGCCTCTCCGAGCGCATTGACGTTGTTACCACTACGGTGGGCGAGGCCGCAAAGCTGGCGCCCAAACGCATCGAGATTCCCGGCCACATCGAACATCGCGCATCAACCTCGCGCTAACCATTCGTTCGCAACTGCCTGTTCACACACGTTTTTTGAGCGCTTGATACGCTTTAACCCTGCGGAAACATTTTTCTGCGATAGTATCTGCGATATAGACCAGTCGAAACCCGCCCGAAAGAAAGGGGAGCGACATGAACCAGCAGAACATCGATTACGTACTCCGCTCCGTAGAGCAGCGTGACATCCGCTTTGTACGTCTGTGGTTTGTCGACATTCTCGGCCGCCTCAAGAACTTTGCCATTAGCCCCGAGGACCTCGAGGTCGCTTTTGAGGAGGGTATTGGCTTTGACGGCTCCGCCATCGAGGGCTTTGCCACGCCCGAGGAAGCCGACATGCTGGCGTTTCCCGATGCTTCGACCTTCCAGATTTTGCCGTGGCGCCCGAGCCACAACGGCGTCGCCCGCGTGTTCTGCGATGTGTGCACCCCCGACCGCAAGCCCTTCGCCGGCGATCCGCGCGATGCGTTGCGCCGCATGTTCTATAAGGCCGAGAAGGCTGGCTACCTGCTCAACGTGGGTGCCGAGCTGGAGTATTACTACTTCCCCGACGAGCACACCCCCGAGCCGCTCGACAACGTGGGCTACTTCGATCTTTCGGTGAGCGATGCCGCTCGCGACCTGCGCCGCAACACGGTCCTCACGCTCGAGAAGATGTCCGTGCCCGTGGAGTACACCTTCCACGCCGCCGGCCGCTCGCAGCACGGCATGAGCCTGCGCCACGCCGAGGCCCTGAGCATGTCCGACGCCATCACCACGGCCAAACTCATCATTAAGCAGCAGGCTTACGAGAGCGGGTGCCACGCCTCCTTTATGCCCAAGCCGTTGGCGGGCGAGGACGGCAGCGCTATGTTCCTGTGCCAGTCGCTATTCGACCACGACGGCAACAACGTCTTTTGGGGCGAGGACGACGAGAAGTACCACCTCTCCGATATCGCCAAGCACTACATGGCCGGCATCTTGGCGCACGCGCGCGAGATCAGCGCCATCACTAACCCCACGGTCAACTCGTACAAGCGCATCACCACGGGCGGCGACTCCGTGCCGCAGTACGCCACGTGGGGCCTGCGCAACCGCGCGAGTATGGTCCGCATTCCGGTCTACAAGCCCGGCAAGCAGCTGTCCACGCGCATCGAGCTTCGCAGCCCCGACCCCATGGCCAACCCGTACCTGGTCAACGCCGTCACGCTGGCGGCTGGTCTGGACGGCATCGAGCGCAAGCTGGAGCTCCCGCCCGAGGCAACGGCCGAGACGCTCAAGCTTACCGACCGTCAGATGGTCGAGGCCGGCTACACGCCGCTGCCGCGCTCGCTCAAAGAGGCGCTTGACGTGTTTGAGGACTCGCAGTTTATGAAGGATGCCCTCGGCGAGCACATCCACAGCTTCTTCCTCAAAAAGAAGCGCGACGAGTGGCATAAGTTTGAGTCTACGATCACCG
>CAVHBE010000022.1:0-359 GCA_963634045.1 Methanobrevibacter smithii | reverse complement strand
TACCTGGCGAACTCCTAATCGCGCTGGCTTGTTCCAGTACGATTGAGCTCATTTCTTTGGAGGCCGATATGTCCGAAAAGAGTGCCCTGTTCATGGCGCGCACGACGCGCTTCCACGAGTTTGCCCGCAGCTTGACGACCACCCTGGGTGTCGAGGTGAGCCTGGCAACCCCCGATTCGCCGACTGCGGCGCACGACTTTGACCTGCTGATCCTCGATTCCGACGGCATTCGCAGCGACCGCATCGATCAGATTGCCAAGTGGCTTGACGATCGTGGCGGCGTCCCCATGCTGGTGATCGTCGACGATGAGGCCCTTGGCACCCTGCGCCTGCCGAATCACGCGCATGCCGACTTTGTG
>CAVHBE010000021.1:0-2525 GCA_963634045.1 Methanobrevibacter smithii | reverse complement strand
GCGCCGTGTTCCAGGACTTTAAGCTTCTGCCGCAAAAAACCGCCTACGAAAATGTGGCGTTTGCCCTGCAGTGCATCGGCAAGCCCAAGGGCGTCATTCGCAGCCAGGTGCCCGAGGTGCTGCGTCTGGTCGGTCTGGCTGATCAGATGGACTCGCTGCCCGACCAGCTTTCCGGTGGCGAGCAGCAGCGCGTTGCCGTCGCCCGCGCTATGGTCAACCGTCCGCCGCTGCTGATCTGCGACGAGCCGACGGGCAACCTCGACCCGGCGATCTCGCTGGGCATCATGAAGCTGCTCGAGCGTATTAACCGCACCGGCACCACCGTGATCGTCGCCACGCACGACCGCGAGATGGTCGATAGCATGCACCGTCGCGTGATCGCCCTCGAGGGCGGCCACGTTATTCGCGACCAGGAGAGGGGAGGTTACGGCAACTATGGCACCAACTAACGTGGGCTACTCCTTCAAAGAGGCAATCAGCCACTTCTTCCGTAACTGGACTACCTCGCTCGGCGCCGTCATCACGATCTTCCTTTCGCTGTTTATCATCGGCCTGTTCATTATGGGTTCCGCGATGCTGAACTCCGTGATCGGTACCGTCGAGGATCAGGTTGTCATTAATGCCTTTATTAGCGATGACGCCGATCAGGCAGACGTCCAGGCCTTTGAGGCCGAGCTCAAGACGTGGAGCAACGTCAAGTCCGTGACCTATAAGGATAAGGACGACGCGCTGGCCGAGTTCACGAGCAAGATGTCGGGTAACGCCGACGCCACCATGAGCGCGCTCGACGGCCAGAACCCGCTGCCCGCCTCGTTTGCGATTGAGATGGACGATCCGTCTCAGGTCGAGAGCACGGCCAAGAAGCTCAAGAAGGATGCCGATTTCCAGAAGATCGCGGATGACGGCGACGTCAACGCGAACGTGCTGTACGGCCAGGAGGAAGTGAGCCGCCTGTTCCAGGTGACCAACTACATCCGCATCGCCGCCGTGGTGCTCGTTGGCCTTCTGACCTTTATCGCATTCATCTTCATCAACAACACGATTCGCCTGTCCATCACGGCGCGTCGTCGTGAGATTGCGATTATGCGTCTGGTCGGCGCCAGCAACGGCTTCATTCGTGGCCCGTTTATCACCGAGGGCGTGCTGCAGGCCATTTTGGGCTCGCTGCTTTCCATCGGCGTTCTGGAGCTGCTGCGCAATCTGATGATTCCGCGTCTGCAGGAGAGCATCGGCTGGATGTCGTTTGCCCTGCCGATGCAGTACTACCTGGTGACCTATGCTGCGCTGATTCTGGTCGGCGTGATTATCGGTCTCTTTGGTTCTGCCATCGCCATGCGCCGCTACCTGCGCGTGTAGGCATGCCTGGAATTCATCCCTTCCAACGGGTCGTCTCTTATGGGGCGGCCCGTTTTTTGATCCCTAGGGGACGGCAGGATGGCGAATCATTTGGGTAGACTCTTTGGAGTCGGCAATCGATAGTTAGGAGGCGCCATGGGGCGCAATAACAAGCATAAGCGTGGAGCTCGCAATAAGCGCGGGCCGGTGCGCAGCGAACGCCGTCCGAGCCTGACCGGGCGCGTGCAGCTCCATGAGCACAGTGCCTATGTCATAACCGAGAATGGCGACTACAAGGTCATGGGCCGTGGCAAGCGCGAGATTATGGATGGCGATACCGTTGCCGTGAGCATTAAGAACGGCCCGCACGGTGAGCGGCGCGCCGTGATCGAAGGCGTGGTTGAGCGCGCAGCCATAAGCGTGGTGGGTACGTACCAGACCGCCGGTCCGCTCGGTGTGATCGAGCCGCTCGATTCGCGTCTGAAGGCTGACTTCTTCATTCTGCCTGAGGATACCTCGGCGGATCGTCTGGGCGTTCACCCGGGTGATGCTGTTGTCGCGCGCATTTTGACCTACCCGACGCGCCTGGAATCGGGCACCGTGACGATTGAACGCCGCATTGGCGGAGATGACGCGCCCGATTTGGGCGTTCAATATGTGATGGCGCGTTACGGCTATACCGATAGCTATCCCGAGGCCGCGCTGGACGAGGCCGAGGAGCTTTCGCTCGATGTGTCCGCGGCGCTTAAGGACCCGCTCCGCCGCGATCTGCGCGACCGCTTTGTCATCACGATCGACCCGGTCGACGCGCGCGACTTTGACGATGCCATTTCGCTGGAGCGTACGCCCGAGGGTGGCTACAAGCTGGGTGTGCATATCGCCGACGTTTCACACTATGTGGCTTGGGACGGGCATATCGATCTTGAGGCTCGCCATCGCACGACATCGGTGTATCTGGCCGATCGCGTACTTCCCATGCTGCCCGAACGCCTGTCCTGTGACCTGTGCTCGCTTCGCCCTGACGAGGACCGTCTTGCGTTTACCGTCGATATCGAGCTCGATGCGCAGGGTCGCGTGCGGCATTACGATCCGTACCCCAGCGTGATTCGCTCGCGTGTGCGTATGGACTATGACGGCGCCGAGGCGCTGCTGGTGCGTGCCGGCGCGGTTGAGTATTCGGTGCTGGAGGG
>CAVHBE010000020.1:0-3229 GCA_963634045.1 Methanobrevibacter smithii | reverse complement strand
CCCCGCGACGCACTTTGTGCTTAAGACCGAGATTGGCATTACTAAGCTGCGCGGCAGGTTCCACCAGATGGGGCATTTTGTAGTAATGCCCACGTTCCATCCGGCAGCAGCGCTACGCAATCCGGCGTGGCAGGAACTGCTGGAGGAAGACTTTAAGATGCTGGGCGACTATCTGGAGCGACATCCCGCACCAGAGGACGCCTCGGAATAATAAGGAGCATATATGTCCCTGGAGCGCCTGGGGGTAGGTACTTACAAAACGACTTGCGCTGCCGATACGGAGTACTTTGGCGAGCTAATTGCACCGTGCCTTGAGGACGGCGATGTGCTCATCCTGACCGGTGGCCTGGGGGTGGGCAAAACTCACTTTACCAAGGGCGTCTCGCGCGGGCTGGGCGATGAGCATATGGTTACGAGCCCTACGTTTGCGCTCATGGCCGTTCACGATCAAGGCCGTATTCCGCTGTTTCACTTTGATCTATACCGTCTGGAGCATGCCTACGAGCTCGAGGATACGGGCATTTTCGATGTGCTGGGCTATGAGGGTGCTTGTCTGCTGGAATGGGGCGAACAATTCCAAGACGAGCTGACGGATGAGTATCTTTCGGTGACGCTCAAGCGTGATGAGGGCGACAGTGATGTGCGAACAATAACGCTCGAGGCGCACGGTGACCGCGCAATGGAGCTTTCCCATTTGATTGATAAGGCTGTACAAGATGAGCTTGCATAACGACAACGCGCTGGTGGTGGCGCTCGATACCTCGACCGACATGCTTGCCTGCGCGGCAAGCTGGATTGATGGGCAGACGGGCGAGACGAAGCTCGTGAGTGGCGACCACATGTGTCGCCGTCACGCCAACGTTGAGCTCGTGAATACCGTTGATGGCGTGCTGGCTCAAGTCGGTCTGGATCGCAGCGATGTTGGTTGCTACGTGGTCGGCCGCGGCCCGGGGTCGTTTACGGGTGTGCGCATCGGCATCTCCACTGCCAAGGGCCTCGCGCGCGGTGCCAATGTTCCGCTGCTGGGCGTGTCGACGCTCGACGCTTGCGCTTGGACGGCGTGGAAGGCTGGCGTGCGCGGCAAGCTTGGTATCTTGGCCGATGCCATGCGCGGTGAGGTATATCCGGCACTATATATGCTGGGCGATGAGGGTCCCGAGCGTCAATTTGAGCGCGAACACGTGGTCAAGGCCGCCGTGGCGCTCGATGAGTGGCGCCGAGCAGCGGACTGGGACCAGGTTCAGCTGACCGGTGACGGTCTCGTGCGCTATGGCAAGCTGCTGGGTGAGGACGAGACCGCCCGCTGCGTGGAGCGCGACCTGTGGTGGCCTTCGGGCGAGGGCTTGCTGCTCGCGCACGCTGCGGGTGACGGCGATCCGGCTCGCGTCCTGCCGATTTACACGCGCCTTTCGGATGCCGAGGAAAACGAGCGCAAGCGTCTTGGTCTTGCCGAGAGTGCGCAGAGCGAAATTACGGGCGTTGCCGATGAGCTCGCCGGTCGTCATCTGCAGTTCCGTCCCATGGGCGCGGCGGATGCCGAGGGCGCGAGCGCGCTAGAGGCTGCCTGCTTTGAAGGTGCCGGACACGAGGCGTGGACGCCGGGCATGTTCCTGTCCGAACTGGGCGAGGACGTCGCTGCGCCGCGTAGTTGGTGGGTGGCACACGACGACGGCAAGCTGCTGGGCCTTGCCGGCGGTATGGTCGTGGACGGTGATGTGCAGATTCTGGATGTCGCCGTCGACTCGGCACATCGCCGTGAGGGCATTGCCCGCAAGCTGCTGTCGCATGTGAGCTATGATGCCCAGATGCTCGGCTGCACCACGGCTTCGCTCGAGGTCGAGGACGGCAACGAGGGCGCGATTGCGCTCTATGCCGCTCTGGGCTTTACCGAGGTGGGTCGTCGTCGTGGCTACTACGGTGTCGGCAAAGACGCCATCGTCATGACGGCCCCACTTCCCCTCGTACTTCCGGTCGATAACGCCTCGCCCGAGCCGACGGCAGCCGAGCAACGCGTATGGCCGCTGCCTGCGCCTGGGCGCTCCGAGGGGGAGCGCGCCGAAATTGAGCGCCGCCGCCTGGTGCTCGCTATCGAGAGTTCCTGCGACGAGACGGCCGTGGCGATTATCGATGCGGATGGCAATATGCTGGCCAACCAGGTGTCGACACAGATTGATTTTCATGCCCGCTTTGGCGGCGTGGTGCCCGAGATCGCCTCGCGCAAACACGTTGAGGTGATTGTGAGTGTCGTGGATGCGGCGCTCGAGGATGCCGCAGCATCGCTTGGTCTTGAGGGTGGAGCCATTGCTCCCAGCGAGCTTGCCGCCGTGGGCGTGACACAGGGTCCGGGCCTGGTGGGCGCCCTCGTGGTGGGCGTTGCCTTTGCCAAAGGCTTTGCCTACGCTGCCGGTAAGCCGCTCGTATGCGTCAACCATCTGGAGGGGCACCTGTTTGCCAACCTGCTGGCGCAACCCGACCTCAAACCGCCGTTTATCTTCACGCTTGTCTCGGGTGGGCACACCATGCTCGTGCACGTGAAGGCGTGGGGCGACTACGAGGTGCTCGGTGAGACGCTCGACGACGCTGTGGGCGAGGCCTTCGACAAGGTAGCCAAGGCGTTGGGTCTGGGCTATCCCGGTGGCCCCATCATTTCCAAGCTGGCCGAGACGGGCAACCCCAAGGCGATCGATTTCCCCCGTGCGCTTAACAGCAGGGGAGACTATCGCTTCTCGCTTTCGGGCCTTAAAACCGCTGTGACGCTCTACATTGAACAGGAGACCAAGGCCGGGCGCACGATTCACCTGCCCGATCTGGCAGCTTCGTTTGAGGCAGCTGTCTTTGACGTGCAGTACAAGAAGGCCAAAAACGCATTGCACGCTACCGGATGCAAGGAATACTGCATCGGTGGCGGCGTCTCGGCCAACCCGCATCTGCGCGAGATGATGATCAAGAAGCTTGGACGTCAGGGGATTCGCGTAACGGTGCCGCCCTTGTCTGCCTGTACCGATAACGCAGCCATGATCGCGGAGGTCGCCCGCCGTAAATTCGACCGAGGTGAAATCTCACCGTTCGACGTCGACGCCGATCCAAACATGACGCTGTAGCTGGTACGGCGCGGTCCCCGGCGCTGCCCGGGCGCCAGCGGCCGCATATGAACTTTCCTGCTCTACAGTCCTGCTCACGACGGAGGCCACATTAAGTGGCCTCCTGTTCGTGCGGAACTCGCGATAAA
>CAVHBE010000019.1:3534-4826 GCA_963634045.1 Methanobrevibacter smithii | reverse complement strand
GCATCCATATTGGGCTGATAGATTGCGCGGAGAATCCGCGTATTTGCTTCGCAAATCCGCACCGGCTTCGGCCGCCTGCCGGCGCCCTCGCCCGCTCGCTACAAACGCTTCGCGTTTGCTTAACGCTCGCGCCCTGCATAGAGTTCGATTCTCCGCGGTACGGACTAGAAATAAAAAGACAGGTAGATACGAATATCTACCTGTCTGTTGCTTATGGTGGAGGCGCGGAGAATCGAACTCCGGTCCACGAAAGCCCCCTGATTGGCATCTCCAAGCTCAGTCGCTGGTTTAGTCTCGGACGCTTTGCGCGCAGCGACACGCTCGCGGCGTCCTAACCGGTTCGGTCTTAGCCTGCGCCATACCGATTACGTGCGCAGGAGCATTCCCCTAAAATGACGTCGCGCCGGTGTCGGGGAAATCACCGGGTTGACGCGCCGCTATAAACTAAGCAGCGAGAGCCATAGGCTCAAAAGAAGAGTTGTTGTCAATTCAATTTGACGGCACCCCTGTTTAACGAGGCGAGGAGACCTCGGCTTGCTTCCTCTCTCAGAGCTATCGTGTCGAAACCAGTCGCCCCCGAATGTCGGGAAAGTCTGGATGGCATCGGGCCTGCAAGCACCCAACACCCGTCGACTTTTCAAGGAACATGCGGGGCGAGCCCCGCTTGTGGAGTGTTATCTTACCACGTTCTGAAAGCGGACAGCTGTTCTATGCACGAGCTGTGAAGACCCCAATGTGCGCCGCACTTCGCACTTTTGCTACCGATCGCGTCACGTATATTTTCGCCAAGCAAAATTGAACCGTCGAAAGGACCGTTATGGATACCAAGCAGCAACTCGTCAATGCCCTCGCAGGCCTGGGCTCAACCATTACCGAAGCTATGGATGTCATCGAGGGCTTTGTCCCCTGCGGACATCCCGCCCTCACGGTATCGAACGCATTCGTCGCGCTGGACGCTGGCGATGATGCAGCTCTCGCCCAGCAGCTTGAGACTGTCGAGGGTTTTATCGACCACGTGAGTGAGAACCGCGGCGTGACCGCCTACCACGGCATCGAGGTCGAGCTCGCGGGGCCCAAGGCCGATCTGTTCGCAGCAATCCGCGAGGTAGGCGCCCTTATGCAGACCGCAGGCGTCAAGAACACCCGAGTCAACGAGTGGGTCTACCGCAGCCTGGCAGCACTCGACAGCTCCGACGAAAAGGCAGCCGAGCAGCTCGCAGAAAGTCCCGCCATCAAGGCCGAGCTTTTGTAAATAGCAGACGCGGGCCCCTTGGCGCATCGTCGTCCAAGAG
>CAVHBE010000019.1:0-3524 GCA_963634045.1 Methanobrevibacter smithii | reverse complement strand
TCAACCGATAGCCGCGCCACCACGTTCGGCCAAAGCCAGAATCGGCATCATTTGGCGCGGGGTCTTTGCTGCAAGATCGGCATGTTCGAGCAGCTTGCGATCGTTAGTTACCAAGTAATCGACCTGTGCGCGCTTGCACGCGGCGAGCACCAAATTGTCCTCGTAATCGCGATGAAGCGCTAAGTATTTGTCGGCCAGCCAAAGGTCCGACGCATCTGCACCCACGGCCGTGGCGTTTTCGGTCATGTTCCGAACAAACGCCAACGCCGCATCGCCAATTGCACGGGCAGATGCCTCGTCGAGCGCTCCCCCGCTGGCAAGAACGCTACGCTTCAGCTCATGTTGGACAACGTACAGCACGTCCTTGGCAATATGCACCGGAAAGAACAGCAACGCCCCCGTCTCCGTCGCCTGCCCAATAAACGCACGCGCGGCAAGCGACTCGGCATGGTCGACGCAAAACGAATCAACCCATACGTTGGCGTCCACCATTATTTTGAGGGGAGCCCCGCTCACAGGATCATCCCCTTTTGGCGATAGCGCTCGTCCATGGCTTCGGAATAGATTGTGTCCCAATCGCGATCGTCGGATACGGGCGACGTAGCAATGCCCAGGTCCGCGTAAAGCTGATCCGCCGCCGCCCACGATGCGGCGAACGGCGAGGTGGCACCAGCACTAGGCAGTTGGTCGTCAACGGCCGACAACACCTCTTCGCACGAACCGCCGCCCTGTGCAACCTTCGCTACGACCTTTTTGATAAGCTCGGGCAGCGAGGCGCCCGAAAGCCGCAACGCTTCCTCCGCATGGTCCTTGACCTGGCGATCTACGCGAACATTCACCTGCGCCATGCTGCCAACGGTAGCCACGTCGATCTCGCTCCCTTCAATTGCTAGCCTTGCTAGCAACACTATATAGAGAAGTTAGCAAATGTTCAAATGCAAAAGGCCTGCGCCCGGACGACACCGATGCCGTCTGGGCGCAGGCCAGATAACGTGGGCGAATACGTCTGCTAGCGCAGGTACGCCTTTGCGTTGCCCAGGCTGTAGGCGATCGTTGAGCCGTTGTGCAGCAGTGACGAAGTCTGCGGAGTGATCATGCCGGTAATACCCAATGCCAACAGCGCCGAGTTGGTGAGCATCACCTTGGAATACGAACTCGTCAGACGGTCGATAAGCCCCTGACTCATGCGGCGCAGACGCACGATCGCGGCAAGATCCGTATCGGTCAGGATGATATCGGCGACCTCCTTGGCGATGTCGCTTCCGCCGCCCATGGCCAGCCCCACGTCGGCCAAACCGAGCGCCGGCGAATCGTTGACGCCGTCGCCCACCATGGCAACGTGGCGCCCCTCGCGCTTAATGCGCTCCACATAGGCGTACTTGTCCTCGGGCAGCAGTTCGGCCTTAAACTCGTCGACACCCGCCTCGCGCGCAATGCGCTCGGCCGTGCGCTCCGAATCGCCCGTGAGCATAACGACATGCTTGACGCCCAGCGCATGCAGGTCGGCGATGGCCTCACGGACCCCAGGCTTGAGCGGATCCTCGATACCGAGCACGCCGACGACCTTGCCATCGACCGCCAGATACAGCGGCGACAGGCCCTGCATCTGGGACTCGATGCGCTCCTTAATGTCGGACTCGAGCTGCGCGCCCTCATCCTCAAACACAAAGTGTGCCGAGCCGATAATCGCGCGACGCCCTTCGATGGACGAAGCGATGCCGTGCGCCACGATGTACTCGACCGCAGCGTGACGCTCGCGGTGCTCGAGCCCACGCTCGCGAGCAGCGTTGACGACGGCACGTGCCACCGGATGCGGAAAATGCTCCTCTAGGCAAGCGGAAAGGCGCAGGATCTCGTCCTCGCCCCAGCCATCGGTGGTGAGCACGCAGGCAAGACGCGGCTGCGCCTCGGTGAGCGTGCCGGTCTTATCAAACACAATGGTGTCGGCCTTGGCAAACGACTCAAAGTACTTCGCGCCCTTGACCATGACGCCCATCTTGGCAGCATCGCTCATAGCGGTCATGACGGCGACGGAGCCCGTAAGCTTGAGTGCGCACGAGTAGTCGACCATCAGCGCCGCCGAGGTCTTGATGAGGCTACGCGTGGTGAGTGCAACCAAGCCCGCAAGCAGGAAGTTCCACGGGACGATCTTGTTGGCGAGGTCTTCCATGTGCGACTGGCCCTCGGACTTGAGCGAGTCGGCCGTCTGCACGAGTGAGACGATTGAGCGGAGCTTGGTCTGAGCCGTGTTGGCGCGCACGCGCACCAAGATGCTGCCGTCTTCCACGACGGTCCCGGCGAACACGTCGTCGCCCACGCTGCGCTCGACGGCCAGCGGCTCGCCGGTCAGGGTCGCCTGGTTGACCATGGCGCTTCCCTGCTCGACCACGCCGTCGATGCAGATAGACATGCCGGTGCGCACGGCGACCAGGTCGCCGGGCTCAAGCTCGGTCGCGGCAACGCTTACCTCGGTGTCGCCGACGACCTTCTGCGCCTTGTCGGGCACATCGAGCAGCGAGTTGATGAGCTCGTTTTCGCTCATGGCGCGGGTGTAGTCCTCGAGCAGCTCGCCCACGTTGAGTAGGAACATCGTCTGGCCCGCGGTGTCGACGTCGCGTTTGACGAACGAGATGCCGATGGCCGAAGCGTCGAGCACAGGAACGGTCAGGCGCGGCTGCGCCAGCTCATGAAGGGCAGCGCGCAAAAAGGTCATGTAACCGGCCACGACAAAGATGGCACGCAGCGGCGTAGGCAGGAACCAGCGGCGCGCGTAGTGGGCGCCGATAAGTGTGGCAAGATCCATGACGAGCTTGTGCTTGCGTGGCTCAAGCTGCATCACGTAGCCCGACTTGGCATCGGCGATAGCTTGAGCATCGAGTGCGCCTAGGGCGTCGAGCACGCTTGCGCGGCGCGGCTCGTCGTACTCCAGCGCCATCTGGCCAATGCGGCCATACACGCGCACCTTGTGCACGCCATCGATGTCGCCGCCAAGCTTAAGAAGTGCATCGAGATCGGTCTCTGGCACAGGACCCGCCAATTGAAGACGGGTCCTGCCGGGGATCTCGCTAATAATCGAGAATCTCATAGTTTGTGCCTGGGAGCGTTACTCGGCTGCCTCGTCAGCAGCGGCCTCGCTCTGGGTGATGTAGGCAGCCTCGGCAACCATGTCATCGACATTGGCCTTGGCCTGCTCGACCATGTCCTGGTAGCAGTTCTTGACGCGCATACCGCACGCGATACCCTGCACGCAGGCATTCTTGACCGGAGCGCTGGTAAGCAGCTTGATGCCGGCCGTGCCAAGCAGAAAACCGCCACCGACAAGCAGGGTGTTAAACGTCGACTTCTTCATGTTGCTTCTCCCTTTTGCCGCATTGGATGCGGCACGGTGCCTCAGCACCCGAGTAAATAAGTTTGCTCGAGCACACTTTTGGAAAATAGTTTAGTTTATCTAACTATTAAGTTCAACAAAGGTTAACTTTTTGGAAATCTTGAGGCCGATGTGACCAAGGAGACCGTCCCTGCGC
>CAVHBE010000018.1:986-3120 GCA_963634045.1 Methanobrevibacter smithii | reverse complement strand
GCGTAATATGTGTCTTGGTATGGGCGTTGTTGTGGCGGTTCAGACGGGAAAAGACGAGGTTTCCAAATTAGAGATTCCCGTTATGACCGACGAAGTTAAACGCGATTCAAGTCTATATAAGTCATATCGGAATGTCGCCGAGAAGATCAAGGCCGAATTTGATGCCATGGGAGGGCTGGCCTAATTTTGGCGGCATACGTTTCTGAATGAGGAGTCTGTGCAATGGCAGGCGAATCTTATGCAATTCCCCCCAAAGATCGTGCTGTTGAGGGAATTCTTTGGTATATCCAGCACCATCAGCTTGCCGGCGGCGATCGCCTGCCGGCCGAGCGCGTGCTGTGCGAAGAGATTGGCGTTTCGCGTACGGCGTTGCGTGCCGGTATCACGCGGCTCATCTCGTGTGGAACGCTCGAGAGCCGTCGCGGATCGGGTACGTATGTGTGTCCTCCCAAGCCGTTGAACATCTTCCAGGAAACGTATAACTTTTCCGATGCTGTACGGACTGCCGGCCTGCACCCCTCTTCTCGTCTGGTCTCCACCGGGACCATCGAGGCGGATGAGGCGCTTGCCGACAAGCTTGGGGTGTCTGTAGGCGCTCCTTTGCTCCGCATGCAGCGCGTTCGACTTATTGAGGGCGAGCCGGCGTCAATCGAGACGGCTCACGTTAACCTGTCCCTGTGCCCATCGCTTACCGAGCACGATTTTGAGTGCGAGAGCCTTTACGATGTCTTGCTCAAAGAAGGTGGCGTGCGTGTTGAGCATGGACGTGAGCATATCTCCATCTCGCGTTTGGACGTCGAAGAGGCCGAGCTGCTCCAGCAAGAAGAGGGAACGCCGGTGTTCTATGAGGGCTCGATCGAATTTGATAAGGACATGCGTTTTGTGGAGCATTGCAAATCGGTGATTTTGCCCACAAAGTTCCGCTTTGCCGATAACGGCGAAGAGAACGGCATGAGGAGCGTGGCAGGTGAACAATGGCTGAAACAGTAGATGCCACCCCGGTTTATATGCGCATTCGACGCCGCATCGAGGAACGTATCGAGCGCGGTATATATCCCACGGGTTCCATGATTCCGTCCGAAAAAGACCTCGCCGAGGAATTTGGTACGACACGCTTGACCATCCGAAGCGCTGTCGATGAGCTGGTTCGGCGCGGGCAGATTCGCCGTGTTCGGGGAAAAGGTGCCTTTGTGGCGCAGAAAGTACCTGCTTTTTTTGAACGCACGGTCGGTTTCCGTGAATCGGTCCGTGCTTCGGGCGGCGAGCCGTCCGTCCGTATTCTCGCGCGTTCCAAGCGTTATGCGGGGCCATATTACGCCGACCTGTTTGGCATCGCCGAGGACGACCTGCTCTATTCCGTTCGACGCCTGAACTGCATAAACGGTAGCCCCGTATCGATTGAGACGGCGCTGATTCCCTGCCTGCTGTTCCCAACCATCGAAGATATTGACGTGTCGGTCTTCAGTTTGTACGAGACCTATGAGATGCTGGGCCGAAAGCCAGCCATGGCACAGGAAAAGCTCGATATCGAAGCGCTGGGCGCACGAGATGCCGGCCTCCTTGGACTGGAACAGGGCGATCTTGTTTTGCTTTTGGAATGCGTGAGCTATGACGCGAGCGGTCAGGCTATCGAGTATGTAAAGTCCTTCAATCGTGGCGATACGGGCGGCTACACCTATACGTACTAGCTGGTATTTTGTGAATAACGGCTGGGAAACTAACCAGTTTTGATCGTTGGGTCAGCTGTATATACAACCTTACAGGGCTCAAAATCGACCGTTCGCCGATGGGGATAAATTAATCGACAAAGAGGTATCAAAAAGCCGTAACCTGTAACTGTGATTGGTATCAAATACTAATGATTTGTTACGAGGTGAGACGATGAAGATGCTCGATTACGTTCAGCTTGCCCATGTGCGTATGGGGGAGAACCTCGAGCGTTCGTCTGAGCTGGTAGCGCAGCTCGTTGATATTTTCCAGTCCGGTTCTTTTGACGCGCTGCGCATCGTTGCTTCGGGTTCGTCGCGCCATGCCGCCGATTGCGCCCGCGATTACCTGCAAGATGCCCTGCAGATGCAGGTGTCCGTTGTGACGCCCGAGGAATTCGTCGATTTTGAACACAACTATCCGCAGA
>CAVHBE010000018.1:0-976 GCA_963634045.1 Methanobrevibacter smithii | reverse complement strand
CGATATGGCTGCAGTTGCGCTCACGGCAAACGTCGAGGCGCCCATCAAGGAGCACACTGACATCGTTCTTGACTACGGTGTGGGCGTCGAGTCGGTGGACTTTGTGACTCTGGGCGTCGAGGTGCTCGTTGAGTACCTGGTGCTCTTTGGTATTTACGGCGGTCAGGCGCGCGGAACGATTGACGCCAAGGGCGTTGCCCAGCGTCTTGACGACCTGCGCGAGGCCATCCAGGCCAATGCCGTGATGTGCAAGACCGCCGAGGAATATGTCCAAGACCACATGCTCGAACTTTCTGAGCACATGCCCGCCATGGTCGTCGGCAACGGTCCCAACTACGGCGTTGCCGAGGAGGCGGCGCTCAAGCTGAGCGAGACCATCAAGATTCCTGCCATGCATCACGAGGGCGAGGAGTTCATCCACGGTCCCGAGATGCAGATCGTTCCGGGCTATCTGGTGTTTATCGTCGACGATCCGCAGGGGTCGGAGCGTCTTGCGAATATCGCCGATGCGCTATCGAACGTTACGACAAAAACGGTGCTGCTCACGGCCCATCCCAGGGGTAAGGCTCACGAGGTTGCGGTGCCTCAGGTGGCTCCGCTGCTCAGCGCAATTCCCAATTTGGTGTTCTTCCAGACGATTGCGGCAATGATCGCCGAGCGTCTGAAGTCATGGGACGTGCACCCGTATCTTGATGCCGTCTCCAAGCAAATGGAGGTCAAGGCAGAGGGCTACGAAGAATCAGTCAATGCGCTTAAGGCCAAAGCGGCCGAGTGTTACGGAATGTAAGCGGGTTTGATGCCCGTTGGCATGGGGGATGTGAAGACAACCCCAGAAAGGAGAGACAAATGAAGGAAACCGAGAAGATCGAGATCATGCATTTCGACCAGGAGGGCTATCTCGAGGACGGCAAGGCGCTCTACGAGACCGGCAAGAAGATGACCGCGCTCGCCGACAAGGTCGCCGACGAGGGCTACG
>CAVHBE010000017.1:0-3728 GCA_963634045.1 Methanobrevibacter smithii | reverse complement strand
GGCTACAATAACTTAGTCTGTGCGATATGGAGGTGAACATGGCTGAAGCTGGTATCGGCGTTGATATCGTCGAGATTTCCCGCATGAAATCAATTCTTGAAAAGACGCCGTCGTTTGCTCGGCGTGTGTTTACCGAAGAAGAGCGTGCGTATTGCGATGCATCATCGCGTCCCGCTGCTCACTATGCGAGCCGCTTTGCTTCGCGCGAGGCGGTGCTTAAAGCTCTCGGCACGGGTTTTAGTCAAGGCGTTGGTCGCAAGGATGTTTCGGTAACGCGTGATAAACTCGGCAAACCGAAGGCGCTGCTTTCGGGCCGTGCACTCGAGATCGCTCATGAGCTTGGTGTTGTTGAGGTCGCTCTTTCCATTACGCTTACAGGAGACTTAGCCGTTGCGAATGCCATCGCGATTACCGAAGATGCTCGGCCTAAGCCAAAAGATGAAAAGGTGAGCACCAAGAAACGCGTTGCGCAGACATTTAAAGAGGCTCGCTCTGTTTTAGATGAGCTTGAGCAGCTGCAGAATTCAGCATTGACGGAGCACCTGGGCGATGCTTCGCAAGATACGCTAGGAGCATAGATGAAACCGGTTTTGAGTACCGAAGAAGTCGTTCGTCTCGAGGATATCATCGAACGCGAAGGGACTTCGAAGGCCGAGCTTATGGAGCTAGCGGGTGAGTTTGCCGCCAACGAGGTCTTGAAGCTCAATCCCGATCGGGTTCTCGTTCTGGTCGGTTTTGGTAATAATGGCGGCGACGGTTGGGTTGCCGCCGATATCCTGAGCCATAAGGGTGTGGACGTGGATATCGTTTCTCCGGTTGAACCGGATGAGATTCCTGCTGCTCTGGCACGTCATGTTGCTCGTCGTACTGCCGGCCGCGATGTGCACGTTTGCGTCGGCCCCTCGCGTGATGAACTCGAGGTTTTGATCGATAAGGCCGATGTTGTTGTCGATGCCATTTTTGGTACCGGTTTTCACGGGAATCTGCGTGCGCCGTTCTCCATCTGGATTCCTACGGTCAATGAATGCGCCGACTGTGTCGTATCCATTGATGTCCCCTCGGGCCTGAATGCCGAGACGGGCGTTGTTGATGACGACTGCATTCGTGCCGAGCATACGGTGACAATGATTGCGCCCAAGATTGGTTTGTATAGCGCCGATGGCCCTGAGTATGCTGGCGATTTGATCTGCGGCAATCTTTACGACCGTCTTGACGAGGTCATCGATGATGTCGACCACGCCGCCGAGATTGTCGAGCCCGGTGACTTAGTTGATTACTTTGCTCCACTACCTACGAATATCGATAAGTATTCCCGTGGCTCTGTGCTTATTGTCGCCGGATCTGCGCAATATCCTGGTGCTGCCATTATGGCGGCCAAGTCTGCAGCTCGCGCGGGTGCTGGTTACATGGCAGTCGCGGCTCCTGACGCCTGCGCCAATCTTATTCGCATGGCACTTCCTTCGATTCCCGTCTTTGCTATTCCGTCTGATTCCCGCGGCTCCTTTGGCGCCGCTGCGCGCATGACGGTGTGCGAGATTGCAAAGAAGTACAGCTGCGTACTGTGCGGTCCCGGTATGACGACATCTGCCGGCGCTATGCAGGTGGTTTCGGGCTTGCTCGAGCTTGATGTGCCGCTTATTTTGGACGCCGATGCACTCAACTGCCTTGCTAAGATTGCCATTGACGGTATTGATAGTAATCCCGAGATGTATCGTCGCGAGCAGCCGTTGGTTATGACGCCGCACTATCGTGAGCTTTCGCGTCTGGTTGCCGGTGACGAGGTGAACGACCTTGGTACCGCGATTGCGGCCGCGCAGAAGGTTGTCTGGGCTGCAGGCTCCGACAATCTGGTGGTCATTGCCAAGGGGCCGACGACGGCTATCTGTGGCGTTGAGCGTGTGTTGCTGCCGCTCTCGGGTCCGGCTTCTCTAGCAACTGCCGGTTCGGGTGATGTTCTCGCGGGTATTTTGGCCGGCACGCTTGCCACCATGCGCGACGAGATGGATCGTTGGGAGTTGCTGTATTCGTACGCCGTCGCACTTCACAGCTACGCCGGTTTTGCCGCGGCGATGGAGTATGGTGAGAAGAGCGTTATCGCGACCGATCTTATCGACTTGATCGGTCCTGCCATGGAGCTGGCGGCAAAGGATGCGCTCGAAGATCTGGGAATCATGGACGAAGGGTCGGATGACTAATCATGAATAAAGCCGATTTGACGCGCTGGTCCTGGGTCGAGATCGACCGTGGGGCGCTCCGTCGTAACACGAGGGCCTACAAGAACTTGCTGAATCCACGTCAGCGCCTGTGCTGCGTGGTCAAGGCCGATGCTTATGGCCATGGAGCTGTTGAGTGCGCCAAGATCATGTATTCGGCCGGTGCCGACATGTTTGCCGTGGCGACGGTTAACGAGGGCGTTGAGCTCCGACAGGGCGGGATTACGAAACCCATCCTCATCCTAAGCGAGCCGCCTATCGAGGCCATTCCGACGTTGCTCGAGTTTGATATCATGCCCTCGGTCTATACGTCTGACTTTGCTCTTGCGTATGGCGAATGTGCCGTCGCGGCGGGCAAAGTGGGCAAGTATCATCTCGCCATCGAGACGGGCATGAATCGTATCGGCGTTCACTACACGCAGGTGCTCGACTTTGTCCGCGGTATAAATTTCCATCGCGGTATTCAGTGCGACGGCGTATTTACGCACTTCGCCACGGCCGATGAACCTTCGGGCTGGGACTACAAACTGCAGTGTCAGCGCTTTACCGAGGCCGTTCAGGCCATTAAGGATGCGGGCTTTGAGTGCGGTATCGTGCACTGCGCCAACACGCCGTCCTCGATGTTCGACCCTTCGATGCATTTTGATATGATTCGCGCCGGCGTTGGCTTGTATGGAATGCAGCCGTGCGAGCTGAGTGGCCGCGTGATGCAGCTTGATCCCGTTATGAGCGTCCATGCGCGTGTGACGCGCGTGGCACACCCTGCGATGGGTGAGGGCGTGGGCTACGGTTTTACCTACCGCGTACCGCGTACGCGCGTTCAGATCTGCACGCTGCCGATCGGTTATGCCGATGGCCTATCGCGTACGCTTTCCAATCGTATGGATGTGCTGTATCGCGGCGAGCGCGTGCATCAGGTTGGCAATATCTGCATGGACCAGTTTATGGTCGCCATTCAGTCCAACCCGGCACACGAGATTCCCGAGGCCGAGTATGGTGACGAGATGATTATTGTCGGCCGCGATGGCGATGCCGAGATCACTATGGACGAGATGGCCCGACTGCGCGGAACGATTAACTACGAGGTCGCCTGCGGCTTTGGCATGCGTCTCGACAAGGTCTACGTGTAGGAGCCGCTATGGGCGTCATGCACATCCCCGGCCATACCCATCAGGCACCACGTGAGGTCGCACTCGAGGAAATTGAGGCCGTTCTGGGCGATTGTCACCTCTGCCATCTCTACCAGTCGCGTCACAAAATCGTGTTTGGCGTGGGAAACCCCCGCGCTCGTGTGATGTTTATTGGCGAGGCGCCGGGCCGCAATGAGGATTTGCAGGGCGAGCCCTTTGTGGGGGCGGCAGGCGAGGACCTCAACGGCATTTTGTCGCTGGCGGGGCTCAAACGCGAAGACGTCTACATTGCCAACGTGCTTAAGTGCCGCCCGCCGGGAAACCGCAATCCACGTCCCGAGGAAGTGCTGGCTTGCTCGCCGTTTTTGCGTGAGCAGATTCGAAG
>CAVHBE010000016.1:8215-10363 GCA_963634045.1 Methanobrevibacter smithii | reverse complement strand
CCGTTTTCCTCCGTCCCCGGGGGATCAGTTGGTAACACTCGCCACGAAATCGGGCCATCTACTACGTTTGACTCGATACCCCCGACCATAGCCGCTTTTCATGAAAAACCGCAGGCGTTCTACCTGCAGTTTTTATTTCGCATTACTTGCTGTGGTCGATGGCTGCCGCCTAAACGTAGTAGATGGGCCCATTTCGTGGCAGACGGGTCACGCGGCAGCCCTCGCGAGGCCAAAATGATCCGTTTCCCTCTGCCCACGGGAGATCAAGGGCTGTTACGAATATGGTGCCATTTCAAAACTATGCCGGATTACGGGACTAAAGTCGGGACCCTCATCCATACAACCTTTTTTGAAAAACGGCAAGCAATCTACCTGCGGTTTTGTTTTTGGGATTTTCCGCATGGTCGGAGGTTCGCTATCCAGCCCCGTAATCCGGCATAGTTTTGTTCGCGGCGGCTCCACCGCGCGTTAAGCGCGGGGCCGGTGGGGCATTTTTGCCCCACCGGCCCCGTCTTCGCGTTACTCCGGCTTGGTTTCTACCGTGGGAGTCTTATCCACCGCAACTGGAGTACGGGCGGTGTCCATAGTCAGGCAGTGCTTGGGGCAGCTCTCGATGCACTCGCCACACACCACGCAGGCATACGGGTCGATCGACCACGTTCCACCCTTGCGATCGACCGCGAGCGCGCCCGCCGGGCAGCGACGCGCGCACATGCCGCAGCAAATGCACACGTCCATGTCGTTAACGATGTGTCCACGCAGGCGCTCGGGCGCCGCGAGCTTCTCCTGCGGATAGCACACCGTAACCGGTTGTTTGACCATAGAACCCAAGGCCGTCTTGGCAAATGTCAGTAAACTCATGCCGCGCCTACCTTTCCGTGCAGCTAATGCAGGGGTCGATGGTCAGGATAATCATGGGCACGTTGGCAAGGAGCACGCCCTGCAGCGTATGCGTCAGACCCGCCAGGTTTTGCGATGTCGGCGTGCGCACACGGAAGCGGTCAAGGTTCTTGGTACCGTTGCCGCGCACATAGTAGTACGCCTCGCCGCGCGGCTGCTCAATCACAACCTCGCCGCGCGCGCCGTCGGCCGGCGTAAGCTTGGTACGCCCGCCGATGCCGTCGTGCGGAATCTTGCCGACAAGCTCCTTGATGATGTCCATGGCCTGCGTGACCTCGGCGCAACGCACCCGGCAGCGGGCATAGCAGTCGCCATCGCTAGCAACGATAGGCTCAAACGCAGCCAGGTCCGCATAGGCGCCGTCGCCAAACATGCGCACGTCGTAATCCACGCCCGAGGCGCGCCCGAACGGACCGACCATCGAAAGCTCCAGCGCGTCTTTCTTGCTGATCACGCCCACGCCATGCAGGCGCTCGCCGCAGCTGTTGTCGTCCAAAAACGTATGCACCAGGGCTTCGTAGTCGTGACGCATGGCATCGAGCGTCTGGACAATGCCCGCCAGCTCGGAGTCCTCAATGTCGTGTTTAAGGCCGCCGATCTCGTTAATCGACAGAATCACACGCCCGCCGCACGTGCTCTCGAAGATCTTGAGAATCTGCTCGCGTAGGGTCCACGAACGATAGAACAGCGCCTCAAAGCCAAAGGCATCGGCGAGCAGGCCCAGCCACAGCAGGTGCGAGTGAATGCGCGAAAGCTCGTGCAGAATGGTGCGGATATACTGCACGCGGCCGGGCACCTCGATGTCGAGCATGCGCTCGCAGGCGCTGGCATAGCCGCAGCTGTGGCCCACGGCGCAGATGCCGCAGATGCGCTCGGCGATGTAGCCAAACTGGTGCATGTCGCGCTTTTCGGTAAGTTTCTCGAGCCCGCGGTGCACAAAGCCGATTTGCGGAATCGCCTCGATAACGCGGTCGTCCTCGATCACCAGGTCCAGATGAAGCGGCTCGGGCAGCACCGGGTGCTGCGGGCCAAACGGAATAACGGAGCGATGTGCCATGGACCTTACGCCTCCTTTTTCTGCTTGTCGCGGGCGGCCTTGGCGGCAAGCGCCGCGCGGACCTTGGCCGCTTTCTCGGGATCCATGGCGGCGAGCTTTGCCTCCATCTCGGCAGCCTTGAGCGCGGCCTTCGCAGCAGCTTCATCGTGCTGAGCATCGGAGCCGGCAGCCGCAGCGGGCTGAGCGACGAC
>CAVHBE010000016.1:0-8205 GCA_963634045.1 Methanobrevibacter smithii | reverse complement strand
CAGCATCGCCAGCGCCCGCGACGCCCTCCCCCGCAGCGGCCGTGGCAGCGGCGGCCTTTTCGGCCGCGGCCTTACGCGCCTTGGCCTCGGCGGCGGCACGAACCTTCATGGCCTTCTCGCGCGCGGCCTTCACCTCGGGTGTGATAACGCTCATGGGCTCGGCAGTCGAAACCTGGTAGAAAAAGCCCTTAAAGTCGATCTGCATGTCAGTGATGACGAGACCAAACAGGTCGTGGGCCTCATTTTCAAACGGGAACACCGCAGGGTAATACGAGCTGATGGACGGAATCTCCTGGTACTGGTCGATGCCCTCAACCACCAGGTTCTCAATCGCATAGCTGCCGTCCTGAGCGATCCGCTCCTGAGCAGCACGAACGTCGATAAACGTATAGACCAGACGATACGATCCGTCGTCGACGTTGCGCTCGGCGTGCATTTGCACAAAGCGCGCGTCGACGCCCTTGAGCGCCTGGACATGCGACAGGAGCTCGTCAATCCCGACGGTGGTATAGATAGCCTTTTGCATTACTCGGCCTCCTTTGCAGCGACGGGCGCTGCGGGCTTCTCGGCAGGCGCGTCACCGGCAGCGTCAGTCCCGGCCCCCGCAGCCACAAACCCGTCCTCGCCCAGCTCAACGCCGCCATCCCAGGTAGCAGCGCCGCCCACGGTAAGCGGATCGCCGCCAGCACGCATCACGGCCTCCTTCTGATCCAGGATGCCGCACGCCTCCACAATGGCATCGATCACGGTCTCGGGGCGAATGGCGCACCCGGGCGCGTACACGTCCACGGGAATCGCGCGGTCCACGCCACCGATCACGTTGTAGGCGTCGCGGAACACGCCACCCGAACACGCGCAGATGCCGCACGCCACCACGCACTTGGGCTCGAGCATCTGGTTGTAGATCTGGCGCACGACAGGCAGGTTCTGGGCATTGACCGACCCCGTCACCAAAAAGATATCCGCATGCTTGGGGTTGCCGGTGTTGACCACGCCAAAGCGCTCCGCATCGAACAGCGGCGTGAGCGAGGCCAGCACCTCGATATCGCATCCGTTGCAGCTCGAGCCGTCGTAATGAATAACCCACGGCGAGCGCGACATTTTATGATCCATGGATGCCGCCTCCTAAATAAACACGTCGACGAGGATGGGCATAAGGTTGAGTAGGCCAAACACCAGCGCCACGCCCCATCCGAGCCTAAAGCAGCTGCGCCAGGTGCTGCGTGCGAAGGTGTTGTCGATCAGGACCTCGACAAAATACGTCGCGGCCATCACGACCAGGGCTACGACCCAGCTCACCGGGTTGTTCCAAACAAAGAACATGCCCACCCACATCAAAAACAGCACGGTCTCGCACCAGTGCATAAGGGTCATCTTGGCCAGCGTGCCGCCGCTCATCTCGGTGGCGACGCCCTGGACGATCTCCTGATGCGCGTGATGCGAGTACGAAAGGTCAAACGGCGACTTGCGCAGCTTGATGGTAAGCACCGCGAGCAACGCGAGGAAAATGGGTGCGCTGTACACGATGATGGGGGCCGACTGCCCCGTCACGGCGATGGAATCGAAGCTGTCGGTGGCAAGGTACAGGCCCACGCTCATCAGCAGAACGGCGGGCTCGTAACTCATAACCTGCAGCAACTCACGGTCGGCGCCGACCTGGGCAAACGGGCTTTGCGTCGAGGCGGACGCCAACACCACAAAGATCGCGGCGAGGGTAACCATAAAAGCGCACAGCAGCGTGTTGGAGCCCGACACAAAGATGCCGCCGCCCACGACAGTGAAGATGAGCGCGCACGCCATGTAGGTATCGTCCATGGTGTTTACGCTGGCGGGGGCCTTGCGCAGCAGCTTGGCAACGTCGTAGAAGGGCTGCAGCAGACACGGACCCACGCGGCCCTGCATACGGGCCGAAAGTTTGCGGTCAACGCCGTCGATCAGGCCGCCCACAAGCGGCGCCAGCAGGGCAAACGCCACGGTGCCAATAAAAATGCCCACGACGCCCGAGCCTTCGAAATACTTGCCGCGCAGCACCGAGGGCGCGCTCATGGCAAGCCGCTCGGGCCCAATCCACGCGCAACACAGCAGCGCAAACAAGATAATGCTGCAGCACACGACGCTGCCCGCGGGGCCAATACGCTTCTCGCCAAGGGCGTCCTCCGAGTACCAATTGCGCTTTTCGGCCTTTACCTCGCGACCCATCGAGCCGCGGAAATGGCGATATTTATCGGTTCCCACGCCCGAAAGATATACGTTTACGTGCGGTTTGTTGCTCACGCGGAATGAAGTCAGCAGCACCACAGCGATAAACGCCACGATAACCACCATCAGATACATGGCGTCCTTGCCAATAACGTACGGCACGCGGCCAAACACCATGGCCAAGTAAGGCGACACCAGACCGCTCGAGATAACCGGAAACGCCACGCAGCACAGAATCAGCAGCGCGGCGATGGTGTTGAGGGCCATCCATTCGGTCTTATGGACATTGACCTCAACGTTTTGAGCCGTGGGGTCGACGCCCGAAAGCTTGGCAAGCCACTTGCCCCAGAAGAAGAACGTCGCGGCCGAGCCAAAGGCCAGCACCATAATCATGAGCACGTTGCCGGTCTGCGCGAACGCCACCAGGGCGCCCCACTTGGACACGAGCATGCCAAACGGCGCCACAAACATGCCCATGATGCCCAGCATCATCAGGCGCGTCAGGTGCGGCATGCGGCTGAACATACCGTCCATGTCCTCAATATCGCGGCTGCCGATATGATGCTCGGCCGTGCCCACGCACAGGAACAGCAGCGACTTGGCCACCGTGTGGAACAGGATCAGGAAGATGGCCGCCCATACGGCCTCGGGCGCGCCGACACCCAAGCAGGCACTAATGAGGCCCAAGTTGGAAATGGTGGAGTACGCGAGCACGCGTTTGGCGTTGCTCTGCGAGATGGCCATGAGGGCAGCGAGCAAAAACGTGATGGCACCCACACTCGTGACCATAAAACCGGTCACAGGATAGATAGCATAGAGCGGGCTCAGCTTGACCATCAGGAACACGCCGGCTTTGACCATGGTTGACGAGTGCAGCAGGGCGCTCGTGGGCGTGGGGGCAACCATAGCACCGAGCAGCCAAGTGTGGAACGGCATCTGTGCGGCCTTGGTGAGTGCGGCGAGCGACAACAGGATGACCGGCATCACCAGCAGTGCGGATTGCGCGGTACCGGCGCCGGAAAGCTCGATCATGCCCGAGATGGTCAGCGGCATGCCGTTAACGTGCAAGAACATAAGGCCCGCCAAAAACGCGATACCGCCCAGCATGTTAAGGATGATCTGGGTAAAGGCGTTCTTAATGGCCTCGGGCGTGCGCGTGTAGCCAATCATAAGGAACGAGCACACGGTGGTGATTTCCCAGCCGCAGAACAGCCACTCAAGGTTGTCGCTCGTCACGATGACGAACATGGCCGAGAGGAACAGGAACATAAGCGCCAGGAACTGCGGGCGACGGTCGGGCGCGGTCTGCCCGCGCAGCGCAGCCTCGTGCTCGTCATGGGCCTGGAAGTCCTTCATGTAGCCCAGGGCATACACGCAGATAAGGCTGCCGACGATGCCGACGGCGAGGACCATGATCACACTCATGTAGTCCAGGTAGAGCGGCGTCGCCGTGACGACCTCGACCGCAGGCAACGCCATGGCCGCAAAGGCGAACGTGCCCACCAGCTGGACTATGCCGAGCACCGTGGCGAGCGTGCTCTTAAATTTGTGCGCGTTGTACAGGATGACGGCGCACAGAATGACGTCGATGACGGAGCTGATGATCGAGAGCACATGCGAGGTGCCGGGGGCAACCTCAAAGCTCTGCGGACCCGTGCCAAAAAACATGACGGCGACTACAACTGTCACCGCCATAATAATGCCGGAACCTATGAGCCCCACCGCATCGCGGGCTCGATCACCGCGCGCGAGCAGCATGCCCAGCGCCGGTACCAGCGGAAACAGGGTAAGGAAATACAGTAGCGTCATACCATCACTCCCCCATGCAAAAACGCTGCAATTGTTTAACGTTATAGCTCAATTGAGGAGTAGCGGCGGCAGGTTTTCGGTCAACTGGGGAGTTTTAGGCGTACGGGGCAAGGAGTCTGTCCGCATTGGAGTAGAGGGACGGCAAGAAAAATGCGCCCCTGTGGGCGCACCATCCCGTTCGCTATTCCGCCTTTTTAACGCGCGGCTTGCGACCCCGCGGCTTATCGACCAGTGCGGACTCACCGCTCTCGCGATACTGGCGACACCAAGCCTTGACCGAAGACTCGCTGGGAATCTTGTGCTTAATCATGGCCTCGCGAACCGTTAAGCCGTTTTCCAAGCGGTCCTTGACCACGGCGAGCTTAACTTCGTACGAATAGGTGTGATGATGCGAACCGGCATTGAGAACGGCGTCGGCACCGCCCACGGCATACGCGCGGGCCCACTGACGAGCCGTGGCTTGGGGAATGCCAAGCTCCGCGGCGAGAGCGCGATGACCGACCCCCTCTTGGAGGATCTCGACGGCGCGCTGCCTAACCTCGGGCGCATGCGTGCGAGTCCTAGTTGCTTCCGACATACCTGCCACTTCTTAGCCTTAGCCGTTAATCTGCTTTCTTACGTGCAAGTTAGATAGTAGCATTTTACTGTTTGCTCAAAGCAGTTAATTAAAATAGACGCGGCGTTATCTGGGCATTTGGCACCAAATTACGACATTTCTTTATCGATTATTTACGCTGGTAGCTGACTCGCAGCTAATCGTCATTCGCTTGTCAACAAAATTGGCATCTCTTTATGTCCTTTGGTATAGAGGATATAGTTATTAACCCCTCCCCCAATATTTTTGAGTGATCTGCAAGACAGTAGACGTCCTCACTCCTCATGATTACCGCGCATTGCCATCCACCGGAGCAAAACAAAAAGGGCGGGACCTGCTGCGCTTGCAGGCCCCGCACCGGTTGACACCCGACGGGACACAGCCGGGCGAGACGAATCCGTGCTACCGCCCCGCCTGGCCGCGATGCTCAACTACAGCTCGTTGGCCGCGTGATACGCCGTGCGGATGGCGCTCGCAATGTCGGCGGTGCGCTCGCCCGAGCAGTCGCCCACGCAGGTCACGGGCACCGTCACGCCGTCCAGGTCAAACGCGTTGGCCTTGGAGCCCACGGCCATCACCACGTAATCGCAGGCGATATTTACCGGCTCCTCGGCGCCGTCCTCGGTGGTGCGCACGGCCTCCACACCCTCGTCGGTAATGGCGGTCAGGCGGGTCTTCACGTGCTGCTCCACGTTGTGCTCGGCAAAGTCGCTCATAATCAGCGGCAGAATGGTCTCGGACTCGCCCGCGGCAATCTTGTCGAGCATCTCGACAATCGCCACCTCGCAGCCGCGCTGTAGCAGGTACTCGGCAGTCTCGGTGCCCACCAGGCCACCGCCAATGACAGCGACGCGGCCGTTGAGCTCCACCTTGCCGGCTAGCACGTCCCAGCTCGAGACGACCTTGTCCGAGTCGGCACCCGGAACGGGGATGACCACGTCGTGCGCGCCCACAGCCACAATCGCGGCGTCGGCGGCGTTGAGGTCCTCAGCGATAGCGGCATGGCTGAGCTCAACCTTCACGCCCAGACCAGGCAGAATCTTCTCGTAGTACTCGACCGAGCGCATGATCTCGTCCTTGCGCGGAGGCGCAGCCGCCAGCACAATCTGGCCGCCCAAGTGATCGCTCGCCTCGTAGATGGTCACGTCGTAGCCGCGCTTGGCCGCCACGCGTGCGGCCTCCAGGCCGGCGATGCCACCGCCCACCACGGCGATCTTCTTGTCGCCCTCGCCCGGCTTGATGGCGATGGTCGCCTCGTCACCGTTCTCGGCATTAAGCACGCACGAGATGTACTTGCGGTTTTGAATCGCGTCGACGCAACCTTTGTTGCAGTTGAGGCACTCGCGGATGGGCTCACCCGTGGCGGCCTTCAGCGCAATGTCGGGGTCGCACATGAGCGAGCGGCCATAGGCGATGATGTCGGCGGCGCCGTCTTCCAGAATCTTCTCGCCGGCCTCGACCGAGACAACGCGGCCGACGGTTGCCACCGGCACGGAGACCAAGGCCTTGACGCGCTCGGCCACGGGCAGCGTCCAGTTGTAGGGCATGGCGCCCATGGGAGGAATGGTGTCGGCCATGTTGCCGGTGTGGTTGGCCTGTGCGACCTGGATCATATCGATGCCCGCGCCCTCGAGCAGCTTGGCGAACTCGCAGGCCTCGTCGGGCCGCAGGCCGCCCTTGCCGCGCGGCGTGCCGTCGGGGTTCTCCATGATCACGGGGAGCTTGTACTCCACCATCAGCTGCGGCGCGGCTTCCTTAATGGCAGCGACAACCTCCAGCGCGTAGCGGACGCGGTTCTCGAACGAACCACCGTACTCGTCGGTGCGCTGGTTGAGGATGGCCGAGCACAGCGAACCCACCAGGCGGTCGCCGTGGACCTCGATGGCGTCGATGCCGGCCTGCTGCGCGCGAGCGGCCGAGGCAGCGATGGCCTCCTTGATCTGGGTGAGCTGCTCCACGCTCGCCTCGTTCACAAAGTGCTGCATGTCGTGGTGCAGCTTGGCGTAGGCCTGCTTGCGAATCTCGTTGGACTCGGCCATCTTAGCGGCAAAGGTCTCCTCGTCGCCGGCGGCCTTGGCCTCCTGCGCGGCCTTGGCGGCGGCCATGGATCCCATGACCATGCGACCGACGCCGGGCACGTCGTACTCGGGGTGGAACAGCTGCAGCGCAACCTTGGCGCCGTGCTTGTGGACGGCATCGGCCAGCGCCTTAAACGTGGGGATCTGGGCGTCGGTTGCCAGCTTGGGCGTGGGGCTCGCGGTCATAACGGGAGCAACGTCGCCGATGACGATATAGCTCACGCCGCCACGGGCCAGGCGCTCGTAAAAAGCCAGGCTGCGCTCGCCAATGGAGCCGTCACGCTCCTCGTAGCCGGTGGTCAGCGGCGGGAACATAATGCGGTTTTTGAGCTCAAGGGGGCCAACCGTAATGGGCTGGAGCAGCTTGGATGCAGGTGCGGTCATGGACATTCCTCTCTTGTGGGCGCGGCGGCGATGGTGCCGCGTAGTTGTCTAGAGGATATGGCATGGGAATACAACAGCGCAACGGAAATCGGCGGACAGCAGGTGGCGGCAGGTGGATGGGGCGAGGCGGCCCGTCGGTTTGTCTCAATCTGTAACAATTACGCGACAAAACCGGGTCTTACTGTTACAGATCGAGATATTCCCCTCGGCCCATCCTCAACAATCTAAATCTGTAACATCTAGACCCACTTTTGACCCCTACCTGTTACAGATCGAGACAAACCAAACTAGCCTGCCGAAAGATCTAAATCTGTAACAGTTACTCGGCGAAATCCGTCCCTCGTGTTACAGATTTAGACAAACACGACCCAACCCACCGGTATATCTCGATCTGTAACACCTAGCCGCCCAAATCGGGTCTAGATGTTACAGATCGAGATTTTGTTTGAGAGGCCGAGAATTGAACCGAAGAAACGATCCCGGAATAACAAAAAAGCTCGGAGGCAATTTTGCTTCCGAGCTGCAAGTTCTTGGTCGCGGGGGCAGGATTTGAACCTACGACCTCCGGGTTATGAGCCCGGCGAGCTACCAGACTGCTCCACCCCGCAATGTCTGGGCGCCTCATGTGCGCAAGAAAGAATATTACGCGGGAGTTCGGCGGACGGCAAGGAAAATCTCGTAGAGCATAATTCCTTCATATCTTGAACACCCCCGGCGCGAAGAGTCCAGGGCCCGCGACGCTCCTAGGCCATCTCGTCAAACGACGTCTCGTCGTCGGACAACATGGCCGCGTCATAGTCTTCGGGCCCATCGGCTACGCAGTCCTCGAACACGCGATACCTCTCGGCGCGCTCACGGGCAACGGCCGATGCCAGCTCAAAAGCCCGATCGAGCGACATGCCGCACATAAGCTGGTACTCAAGCTCTACGGTAAAATCGCCGCCCACGTCATTCGCCACATCGCCGGCGCGCATGCGCAGCTCGTCGTTCCACGGCAGCAAGACCTTTCGATCGTCATCCTCGTCCGCAAAGGACGCGCCCGCCGCAGCAAGACGCTCAGCCGTCACGTCTTTCGCCGTGGCGCAAATAAAATCTGTCACCGAAGGCTTCTCGCTGTTGATCATCGCCACCACCGTCTTA
>CAVHBE010000015.1:8792-10224 GCA_963634045.1 Methanobrevibacter smithii | reverse complement strand
ATCCGGCCCTCAGGGTATCGGGTTCCCACATTCATCCGCACATGTACGGATGAATATGGGAGGTGTTCGGATAAAGTTGATAATCAAGGCCCATTGCAACAATCTGTTGATTGAACGTCGCTGCATGTTCGCGCTATCATGCATGGTTAAAATTGGTTAGCCATGGCAAACGGTTAGCAATGGTGAACATAAATGCAACGCCCTGTGGGCGTCGGGGGAGGAACACGGACGTGAAGCTCGATACACTCGAGATTGGAAAGGACGCCGTTGTCGCATCGGTGGCATCGGACGATCAGGCACTCCGACAGCATATTTTGGACATGGGCTTAACGCCGGGCACCGAAGTCACCATGATGAAGTACGCCCCTATGGGCGACCCGCTCGAGATTCGCCTGCGTGGCTACGAGTTGACGCTGCGCAAAGACGATGCTGCCCGCATTGAGCTCGTGGGTATTCACGACACCGATACGAGCCCGCGCGTTAACGCCGCAATCGGCACGACGGAGCACCCGGCGCTCGGTGAGGGGACGTATTCGCCCCGTGCGGCAAAAACGGCCGCGCCCGAGGGCGCGCCGCTGCACTTTGCCCTCGCCGGCAACCAAAATTGCGGCAAGACCACGCTGTTCAACCAGCTGACGGGTTCCAACCAACATGTTGGTAACTTTCCCGGCGTGACGATCGACCGCAAGGACGGTACTGTCCGTAACCACCCCGAGGCGAGCGTTACCGACCTGCCCGGTATTTATTCGTTGTCGCCGTACACGGGCGAGGAGATTGTCAGCCGTCAATTCATCCTTGACGAGCATCCCGACGCCATCATCGACATCATCGATGCCACCAATATCGAGCGCAACCTCTACCTGACGCTGCAGCTTATGGAGCTCGACTGCCCCATGGTCATCGCGCTCAACATGATGGACGAGGTGACGGCCAACGGCGGCGCCGTGGACGTCAACCTGCTCGAGAGCCTGTTGGGCGTGCCTGTTGTCCCCATTAGCGCTGCCCGCAACGAGGGTATCGGCGAGCTGGTGGATCACGCTCTGCATGTGGCGCGGTTCCGCGAGCGCCCGGGTCGCCTGGACTTCTGTGCGCCTGATGGCTCGGACGGCGGTGCGCTGCATCGCTGCATCCACGGCATTGCCAACCTGATCGAGGACCATGCCGTGACGGCCCGCATTCCGGTGCGTTTTGCGGCGACCAAGCTGGTTGAGGGCGACGAGCTGGTGACCGAGGCACTTCACCTGGATCGCAACGAACTTGACGCTATCGAGCACATCATTACCCAGATGGAGGGCGAGGCTGGCACCGACCGCCTGTCCGCGCTGGCCGATATGCGCTTTAGCTTTATCGGCGACGTGTGCGGGCGCTGCGTGGTGAAGCCGCACGAGAGCCGCGAGCACGTGCGCTCCGTTAAGATCGACCGCATCCTGAC
>CAVHBE010000015.1:0-8782 GCA_963634045.1 Methanobrevibacter smithii | reverse complement strand
TCCTGACGGGTCGCTACACGGCCATCCCGGCGTTTCTGGTGATCATGGGCCTCGTCTTTTGGCTGACGTTTGGCGTGATCGGCGCGGCGTTGCAGGGACTTATGGAGGACGGCATCGCTGTCATCATCGCCTCGGCCGATGCGGGTCTCAAGGCGTTCGGAACCAACGACGTGGTGCGCTCGCTGGCTGTCGACGGCGTGCTTACGGGCGTGGGCAGCGTGCTGACCTTCCTGCCGATTATCGTCGTGCTCTTCTTGTTCCTCTCCATTCTGGAAGACTCCGGCTACATGGCGCGCGTGGCCTTTGTCATGGATAAGGTACTGCGTCGCTTTGGCCTGTCGGGCCGCAGCTTCGTGCCCATGCTCGTCGGTTTTGGCTGCACCGTGCCGGCTATCATGTCGACCCGTACACTCCCATCCGAGCATGATCGAAAGATGACGGTCATGCTCACGCCGTTCATGAGCTGCTCGGCCAAGCTGCCGGTTTACGGCTTGCTGTGCGGAGCATTCTTCCCGCAGGCGACGGTCCCCGCCATGGTCTCGCTCTATCTGATTGGCATTGCGGTCGGTTGCATCGCGGCATTGGTGCTCAACCGCACGGCATTTAAGGGTGACCCGGTGCCGTTTATCATGGAGCTACCCAATTACCGCCTGCCGAGCATCAAGACGACGGTGATGCTGGCGTGGGATAAGGCCAAGGACTTTATTACCAAGGCCTTTACCATCATCTTTGCCGCCACCGTGGTCATCTGGTTCCTCCAGACGTTTGACATCCGCTTTAATGTGGTCGCCGATCAGTCGCAGAGTCTACTTGCCGGTCTGGGTAGCATCATCGCGCCGGCGTTGGCGCCGCTTGGCTTTGGCGACTGGCGTGCATCCACGGCGCTCGTCACCGGACTTATCGCCAAGGAGAGCGTCATCTCGACCCTCACCGTGCTTTTGGATGCAACGTCACCCGCGGCGCTGTCGACCATGTTTTCGCCGTTTACCGCCTACGTGTTCTTGGTCTTTACGCTGCTGTACCCGCCCTGCGTGGCGGCAATCGGTGCCGTCAAGAGCGAGTTGGGCGCGCGCTATGCCGTTGCCGTGTTCGCGTTTCAGGTGACGGTCGCCTGGATCGTGGCGTTTGTCGTGCATTCGGCGGGCATATTGCTGGGGTTGGCTTAGCTATTTATTGACAGCGCAACCTCTGTGTATTGAGTTGATTGCGGCCCCGCATCTGTACTGACGGATGCGGGGCCGTTGCTATATAATCGCCCACCGCCCAAGACAATCGGAGAGGTTTCCTACATGACTCAGGCAAGACAAGATGGCATCTCGCTCAAGCAGTGGCTCCCGCTTATCGGGCTCGCCTGCTGCGCGTTCGTGTTCAACACATCGGAGTTCATGCCCATCGGCCTTCTGACTGATATTGCCGTATCGTTCTCGCTCACCGAGGCCCAGGCAGGCATCATGATTTCGGTCTACGCCTGGGGCGTCATGCTGCTGTCGCTGCCGCTTATGGTGTTTGCCTCGCGCTTTGAGTTCAAGCGTATGCTGCTCGGCGTGCTCGCCGTGTTCTCTCTGGGTCAGTTCCTGTCCGCCGTGGCGCCCACCTATCCTATTTTGGTCTGCGCACGCCTGGTGGTCGCTTGCGCACATGCCGTGTTCTGGTCGGTCGCCTCGATTATGGCCTCGCGCCTGGTCGACACCCGTCACGGGGCGCTCGCCATCAGCATGATCGCCACGGGCTCGTCCATCGCACAGATCTTTGGCCTGCCGATCGGCCGCGCCATCGGGCTGGCTGTGGGCTGGCGCATGACATTCGCTGTGGTCGGGGCCTTCTCTGCCGCCGCGGTGGTGTACCAGGCAGCGGTGTTCCCGGCCATGCCGGCGGGTGAGCGCTTTGCCGTTAAACAGCTGCCCGAGCTGCTCAAGAACCCGTTCCTCATCGCGCTCTACGCGGTCACGGTTTTTATGGCGACCGGCTATTACACAGGCTACAGCTATATCGAGCCCTTCCTGGCGCAGGTCGCGCACGTCGACGCGGGCGCCATTACCATGACGCTGACGGCGTTTGGCTGCTCCGGTCTGGTGGGCAGCTGGCTGTTTGGCCGCCTGTTCGACGGGCACCGCTTCCCGTTTTTGGCTGTCACGCTCTCCGGCGTGCCAGCGGCCCTGCTGCTCATGGGTTCGGCCGCATCGTCGCTCGCAGCAGTGCTTGCCGTCTGCGTGCTGTGGGGCTGCTGCGCCACGGCCTTCAATGTGGCGTTCCAGGCCGAGCTTATCAAGTACACGCCCGCGGATTCGTCGGCTGTCGCCATGTCGATCTTCTCGGGCCTGTTTAATCTGGGTATCGGCACGGGCACCGCGATCGGCGGCGCCGTGGTTTCGGGCCCAGGTATCGCCTGGATCGGCTTTGTGGGCGGGGCGATTGCCGTCGTGGGCGTCATCCTCGCCATCACGGTGATGTTCCCGACCATACGCCGCGCAAAGCCCGTCGCCTAATCACGTCCCCTCATCAGTTGCGGTGGAATAGTTCCTGTTTAAGGCCCCTGAAGGCCCAAGCAGGAACTATTCCACCGCAACTTATTTTGGGGAAGAGGATGCAAGCCGGTCATACAATGGATGTCGTTGTGTTGGCTTACCGGGAGGTTGCTATGTGGGCATACGAGACGACGTTCTATCAAATCTATCCGCTGGGCTTTTGTGGAGCTCCGCGCGAAAACGCCGCGCCCGTTGCCGAGGATGAGCTTGCCCAGGCTGCCAACGACGCGCCCAACCCCGATTTCCCCATCATGAAAATCGCCCAATGGGCCGACTACCTGCAGGAACTAGGTATTGGCGCTGTGCTCATCAACCCACCGCTCGAGTCCGATAGCCATGGCTACGACACGCGCAGCCTGCGCCACATCGACCGTCGCCTGGGTGGGGATGCCGACTTTGCCGCCGTGTGCGAGACGCTGCATGCCCACGGCATCCGCGTGGTGCTCGACGCCGTCTTCAACCACGTCGGTCGCGGCTTTTGGGCCTTCCGCGATGTGCAGGAGCGCAAGTGGGACTCGCCCTACAAGGACTGGTTCCACATCAGCTTTGACGGCGACTCATGCTACGGCGACGGCTTTTGGTACGAGGGCTGGGAAGGCCATTTTGAGCTCGTGAAGCTCAACCTGCAAAACCCCGCCGTGGTCGATTACCTGCTCGAGTCCGTGCGCCGCTGGGCCGATGTCTTTGGCGTCGATGGTCTGCGCCTGGACGTCGCCTATATGCTCGACCGCGACTTTATGCGCCGCCTGCACGCCTTTGCCCGTGAGCTCAAGCCCGACTTTGTGCTGATCGGCGAGACGCTCCACGGCGACTACAACCAGATCGTCAACGACGAGATGCTCGACTCCTGCACCAACTACGAGTGTTACAAGGGACTGTACTCCAGCTTTAACTCGATCAACATGTTCGAGATCGCCCACTCGCTGCACCGTCAGTTTGGCGGCGACCCGTGGTGCATCTACCGCGGCAAACACCTGCTGTCGTTTGTCGACAACCACGACGTGCCGCGCCTGGCGAGCATCCTCACCGACAAGTCCTGTCTGCGTCCCGCCTATGGCATGCTCTTTGGCATGCCGGGCATCCCGTGCATCTACTATGGCAGCGAGTGGGGAATTGCTGGCGAAAAGGGCGGCCCCGATGGCGACTGGGCGCTGCGCCCTGCGCTCGATGAGCCTGCGCCCAACGAGCTGACGGTGTTCATCACACAGCTTGCGCACCTGCGCTCGGCCGACGACGCGGCGGCACGCGCTCTCAGCTACGGTGCGTACCGCAACGTGATGATTCAGAACAAACAGCTGCTGTTCGAGCGCGCCTGCGACGACGCGACGGTGCTCGTGGCGGTCAATGCCGTGAACGAGCCTTATACCTTTGGAGCCGGCGAACTCAACGGTTCCTTCGTCGACCTACTTGCCGACGATGCACCCACGGTCGAGCTGACGGGTGCGCTTGAACTTGCGCCCTACGAGGTGCGCTATCTGTTGAGGGCCTAGGTCATGGCGGCGTCAGACGAGGGCTATCAGCATATTGAGCATGGGTTTGAGCCCGTGTTTGACCAGCACTCGCGCGTTTTGGTGCTCGGGTCGTTTCCCTCGGTGCTTTCGCGCGCCAATGCCTTTTATTACGGCAACCCTCAGAATCGCTTTTGGCGCGTGATGGCCGCGTGCCTTGGTATGCCTGTACCACCCAACGAGGGCGACCCTTTGGTGGGCGGTGAGCCCGCGACGCTCGACGCCTCTATTGCCGCCAAGCGATCCATGCTGTTGAACGGTGGTGTGGCCCTGTGGGATGTGGTCGAGAGCTGCGACATTAAGGGGTCGAGCGACGCGAGCATCAAAAACGTTGTGCCGGCATATATCGAACGCATCACTGGAGCTGCGCCCATCGAGCGGGTGGTATGCAACGGAGGTACGGCGGGGCGCCTCTATAAGCGCTATCTACAGGAGCGGACGGGTCTGTCCGCTGTCGTGTTGCCGTCAACTAGTCCCGCTAACGCGGCCTGGCGCCTGGAGCGGCTTGTCGAGCGCTGGCGCGAAGCAGTTGACTGGACCGCACGGTAATCTAGATCCTTGATTGAGCATGGGCGCCGAGGCGTTTGATGATGGCATGCCAGATTGGTGCGGGCACGGCGGGCTTGACGCGCACCATGCCGTCGACATCGACACTATCGGCATCGCCGCCGCCAAGCAGCTGCGCATGTTCAATGGAACAGCCCATGCGCACAGCGCCTACAAGCTTATCCATCGCTTCGGAAAATGGACGGCGTAAGAGGCCCATACGCGGGGAGTGGCGAAGCGCCGCAATACCGCTGCCGGCGCAGATGACAACGCCACCGCACCATGGCAGGTCACGTAGAATACATGCCCGGTACAGGTGGTCGAGGACTTCGTCCGCCTGCTTGTTGTTTTTTGACAGGGCCTGGACGACGACATAGACGCGTGTCTCTGTATCCCCGAAGCGATCGAGTACCTGCTCGACAGCGATCATCGCCTCATCATCAAATGCATCATCAACAGCGAACACCATGCCATCGACTACACCGGCATCATCCGCCTCCAAATCGACCGAACGGGGGAGCGCGGTGCCGGAAAGCTGAGCATAGGCGGCGATGGCATCCTGCAGGTCCCAAAGCAAAAACTCAAGATCGGCGCTCTCGGGAATACTGATATATGCAATGGTTTGCAACGTTTTTGGTACATCGCCGTGTGCAGTTGTCTCCATGCCGCCTCCTTTCCGGTTGGTTTCCGTTTAGGTTACACCGTCTGGTGCCGCGCGGGCGCGCTATCCTAGTGCAACCCTTACGAAAGGAACGCCATGCGTCTACCCATGAATACCTCGCTTGCCACGCTCAAGCCCTCCGGCATTCGCCGGATCAACGCACTCGCCGCCCAGCATCCGGGGTGCATCGCGCTCGCGCTTGGCGAGCCCGATTTTCCCACGCCCGATGTGATTAGCGCCGAGGCGACCGCCGCGCTGGGCCGCGGTGACACGCACTATCCGCCCAACAACGGCCGTCCCGCCCTGCGCGAGGCGCTGTCTACCTACATGGGAGACGCGGGCCTTACGTATTCGGCCGACGAGGTCATCCTAACCGACGGCGCGACCGAGGCCCTGTCGGCAACATTTATGGCCATGCTCAACCCCGGCGACGAGGTTATTATCCCCACGCCGGCCTTTGGCCTGTACGAGAGCATCGTCGTGGCCAACCACGCCAAAGCGGTCTTTTTGGATACGGAGCCCGCGCAATTCCAGATTGACGAGGACGCGCTTCGCGCCTGCGTGACGCCGACGACTAAGGCCATCGTCATCTGCACGCCCAACAATCCTACGGGCTGTATCCTCGACGCGGCATCGCTCGACGCCGTGGCACACGTGGCAGAGCAAGCGGGCATCTACGTAATCTGCGACGACGTATATAACCGCCTGGTCTATGTGGATGGCTATGGGCGCTTTGCCCAGCGCCACCCGGAGCTACGCGAGCAGACGGTGGTCATCGAGAGCTTCTCCAAGCCATGGGCTATGACCGGCTGGCGCTTGGGCTGGCTCGCAGCTGCAGCCCCCGTCATCGCCGAGATCGCAAAGGCCCACCAATACTTAGTATCGAGCGCCGTCTCCTTTGAGATGGACGCCGCAGCCCGAGCCCTGACCGTCGACCCAACCCCTATGCTCAAAGTCTACCGAGCTCGCCGCGAACGCGTGCTCGCAGCCTTAGACACCATGGGCCTCGACGTAGTGGAACCAGCCGGCGCCTTCTACGCTTTCCCCAGCATCAAACAATTCGGCCTAACAAGCGAAGACTTCTGCATCAAAGCCATCAAAGAAACCAACGTAGCCCTAGTCCCCGGAGATTGCTTCGGAACCGAAGGCCACGTCCGCTTAAGCTACTGCGTCTCCGACCAAGATCTGGACGAAGGCCTCCGCCGCCTGTCCACCTTCATTTCGACTTTGTAGTCCTCAGGGATGCAACACATCAGCCCACCGACATAAGGATTGTGAGTGGGGCGCGTCGGCCAACGGCAACCCTGGCTGCCCCAAAGTCAACACAGGTCGCGCCGCCAAAGGCCAGGCGCAAGCTTTTCGTAGATTCCGCACGAGCCGAAGAGCACTAAATGTGCTCTTCGTGCGAGCCCAGGACCTGACCGAGCGAAAAGCTTGCGCCTGGCCTTTGGCGGCGCGACCGAGATGGTGGAATTGTGTGCAGCCAGGGTTGCCGTTGACCGAAGCCGGGGTCCCCGCCATAATACTTTCGGTTCACGCACGAATCCGCTGCCAGAGACAGCCGGTGCAAACGGGCATTGCCCGCAAGCTCAATGGGACATCCCGCCAGCCGAGGTGGTCGAGTAGATATGTCTTCTCGCCCCCGTCGCTCATGCAGCGCGGGGGCTTTCTTTTTGGACATGCCCCCGTCACGTCCTTGTGGCGGACCGTGCCCGGAAAGAATTCGAGGAGGTGTAATTCATGCCCCAGCAGTACAAAATCGACAAGGTTGCAGAGATCGAGTCCCGTATCGCCGAGAATGCCGGTCTGTTCGTCGTCAACTACAACGGTCTGACGGTTAAGCAGGCTCAGGAGCTGCGTCATCAGCTTCGCGAGTGCGGCGCCGAGATGAAGGTCTACAAGAACAACCTGGTCAAGATCGCTCTCAAGAACCAGGAGCAGCCCGAGCTCGACGAGATCCTCGCCGGCCCCGTCGCTTATGTGTTCTACGAGACCGAGCCGGTCGAGGCCGCTAAGACCCTTAAGGACTTCTCCGCTAAGTCCAAGGGCGTCCTTGAGATCAAGGGCGGTATCTCCGACGGCAAGGCCGTTTCCGCTGATGATGTTAAGGCTATCGCCGAGCTGCCCACCAAGGACCAGCTTCTCGGCCAGATCGCCGGTCTCATCTCCGGTTTCGCTCGCGACATCGCTGTCTGCGTCAACGGCGTTTCCTCTGGTCTCGCTCGTTCGATCCAGCAGGTCTCCGAGCAGAAGGCAGCCTAGTCGCTGTTTTCACCCGCGGCGGCAACGCCGCACCCCTGGCGCATTCGCGCCGTGTTTTAACTGATCTCCGTGTACAGACACGGAAACCGAAAGGACTTAGAAATGGCTAAGCTTACCACCGATGAGATCATCGATGCTCTTAAGGAAATGACCCTTCTCGAGGCTTCCGAGCTCGTTAAGGCTATCGAGGACACCTTCGGCGTTTCCGCCGCTGCTCCTGCCGCTGTTGTCGCCGCTCCCGCTGCTGGCGCTGCTGAGGCCGAGGAGAAGACCGAGTTTGACGTCGTGCTCGAGGGCTTCGGCGACAACAAGATCCAGGTTATCAAGGCCGTCCGTGAGCTCACCAACCTTGGCCTGAAGGAGGCCAAGGAGGTCGTCGAGAGCGCTCCCAAGGCTGTTCTCGAGGGTGCCAAGAAGGAGGACGCCGAGGCTGCCAAGGAGAAGCTCGAGGCTGCTGGCGCTGCTGTCACCCTCAAGTAATCAGGCTTTCTCGCCAGATTTCTTTGCAGACGGGGTTCGCATTGCGAGCCCCGTCTTTTTTGTTTTGGCCCCTCATTCCCATTGCTCGGCACGCAGAACACCGCTGTCTTCGCCGTGCCAATCCCGTTACCGCTGGGGCATAAAATTGCACCATTCGAGCAATAATTTGCGTTGACCTGCTGAAGAATTGCGTTTGCCTTACGGCGACGTATGTCTCCGGCGGTAAGATACTTCGGTATCGCAATTTGGTCTGCGGCCGCCGTGCCGCACGCTTGGGGCGCTTTGCGCCTGCGAAAGGATCCTTGAATAATATGAAGGCAATCATCCCCGCCGCCGGTCTAGGCACGCGTTTTCTGCCTGGCACTAAGTGCACGCCCAAAGAGATGCTGCCGGTTCTCGACAAGCCGGTTATCCAGTATGTCGTCGAGGAGGCGCTCGCTCCCGAGGAGGTCGATGATGCTATCATCGTCACCTCTCCTGGCAAGCCCGAGCTGTTGAACTACTTCCAGCCCGATCGTTCGCTCGAGAACCTGCTGCGCGAGCGCGGCAAAGATGCATATGCCGATGCCGTTGCCCACGCAGGCGGTATGCCGGTCGACTTCCGTTATCAGTACGAGCCCAAGGGCCTCGGCCATGCCATTCGCTCGGCGGCCGATGCTGTGGCGGGGGAGAACTTCCTGGTTCTTCTGGGCGACTATGTTGTGCCCAACCATGACATTTGCGACAAGATGCTTGCCGTCTCCAAGGAGCATGGCGGCGCTTCGGTTATCGCTGTTGCCGCGTGTGCTCCCGAGGAGGTC
>CAVHBE010000014.1:0-4987 GCA_963634045.1 Methanobrevibacter smithii | reverse complement strand
CGTCTACACCGGTCCGAGCTTTGCCATCGATGCCATCGCCGCCGGTCACGAGGCCGCCGTGTCCATCCATCGCTTTGTGCAGCCGGGCTCCACGCTCACTATCGGCCGCAATCAGCGCCGCTACACCGCGCTCGACCGCGACGATGTCGTGATCGAGAGCTACGACAACGCGAGCCGCGAGGTGGCGCATATCGACCGCGACCGCGAGAAGGCTGCGCCCTTTAGCGAGTACGTCGAGACCTTTACCGAAGAGCAGGTGCGCGCCGAGACCGCCCGCTGCTTGGGCTGCGGTGCCTCGATCGTCGACCCCAACAAGTGCATCGGCTGCGGTCTGTGCACTACCAAGTGCGCGTTTGACGCCATCCATCTTGATCGCGACCGCCCCGAGTGCTCAACGATGGTCAAATACGAGCAAAAGCTCCCAAGCCTGGGCAAGTATGCTTTAAAGCGCGCGATTAAGATCAAGTTTGGTCGCAAGTAAGCAGCCATAACGGGAACGACGGAAGGAATTAAAAGTGCACGAGCTCGGAATCGTCTATCACATCATTCGCGATGTCGAGAACGTGGCGCGCGCCAATGGCGTGCGTCGCGTTTCGAGTGTCACGCTGCTGCTGGGCGAGGTCTCGGGCGTTGTTCCCGACTTGCTGCTCGACGCTTGGCGCTGGGCGGCAGATAAAAAGCCCATCGCGCAGGGCGCGGAGCTTATTGTGGAGCCTGTCGAGGCCGTGACGCATTGCGAGGCGTGCGGCCGCGACTATGCGACAGTCGAGCACGGCAAGACCTGCCCCCATTGCGGCAGCGGCGAAACATACCTGCTGCAGGGCCAGGAGGTCATGATCAGGCAGATCGAGACTCCCGACGAGGACCCGGCAGACGCTGTCCCCGACGGCCCTTCCGACGTCCCCGACGCCGTCGACGCCGCCAACCCCCTCCACATCGCCTAGGATCCCCCCATAAGTTGCGGTGAAATAGTTCCTAAATCCAGCCTTCTGGCTCTTAAACAAGAACTATTCCACCGCAACTTTTTTGAGCGGTTTCGTAAACCATAAGACGCGCAAATAGTCAAGTCACGTCTGTTTAAACAAAATAGCGGCAGTACAAGCGCATTCGCGCTTTCCTAAAATCGATATTAATGAACAGCCTGCTTGTATCTGTAAAATGCATGGCTTGATAAGCGACGCTTTAGTGGGAAATGAGTCGAAAAACAGCAACGTAATCAAATTGTAACAAAGATAGACGTTTAAACAAATTATCCAACCATTCGTATTTTTCCCTATAATTTTACAGGACGAACAGGTATACTCCTTTAATGTCGTGTAGGAATTACGTAGACAAAAAGGAGGTTATGTGATGGTAAGTATTGTTCTTGCTAGCCACGGGGACTTGGCAGCTGGAATCAAGCAGACGGGCTCGATGGTCTTTGGCGATCAGCCGTCTGTGGCCGTGGTCTCGCTCGAGCCGAGCATGGGCCCCGACGACTTCCGTGCTAAGGTCGAGGAAGCAGTCGCTTCCTTCGACGACCAGGAGCAGGTACTCTTCCTCGTTGATCTGTGGGGCGGCACGCCGTTCAACCAGATCAGCGGGCTCATCGAGGGCCACGATTCCTGGGCTATCGTCACCGGTGTCAACCTGCCTATGCTCATCGAGGCATATTCGCAGCGCTTTGACGCAAAGAACACTGCACATGCGATCGCAAAACATCTCGTGACTGAGGCTAAGGCTGGCGTGCGCGTCAAGCCCGAGTCTCTGGAGCCCGAGGAGAAGAAGCCGGCTGCGGCCGCCGCTGCTCCTGCAGGCGCCATCCCTCCGGGAACGGTCATCGGCGACGGGCACATCAAGATCGCCCACGTCCGTATCGACACCCGTCTGCTGCATGGTCAGGTGGCCACCACGTGGACCAAGCAGATCAACCCCAACCGCATCATCGTGGTTTCCGACGGCGTTGCTCACGACGAGCTCCGCAAGACCATGATCGAGCAGGCTGCCCCTCCGGGAGTCCATGCCAACGTCGTGCCTATCAAGAAGATGGCCGAGGTCGTCAAGGACACGCGTTTTGGTGACACCAAGGCCATGCTGCTCTTTGAGAACCCGCAGGATCTGCTCAAGGCCATCGAGGCCGGCGTCGACATCAAGGAAGTCAACATCGGTTCCATGGCTCACTCCAAGGGCAAGGTCGTCGTCACCAACGCCGTCGCTATGGGCGATGACGACGTTAAGACCCTCGAGGCCCTCGAGGCCAAGGGCGTCAAGTTCGAGGTCCGCAAGGTTCCTTCGGATGCTTCCGAGGATCTCGACGCCATGTTGAAGAAAGCTAAGGCCGAACTGGCCGCTCAAGCATAGTAAAGGAGGGTCCGATACATGTCTGCAATCACTATTCTGCTTGTTGCGATTGTCGCGTTGCTTGCCGGTATGGAAGGCGTTCTGGATGAGTTCCAGTTCCATCAGCCGCTCGTGGCATGCACGCTTATCGGTCTCGTAACCGGTCACCTTCAGGAGGGCATCCTCCTGGGCGGTTCGCTCCAGATGATGGCCCTTGGCTGGGCTAACGTCGGCGCCGCCGTCGCGCCTGACGCCGCTCTGGCCTCGGTCGCTTCTTCGATCATCATGGTGCTCGCCCTCAACGGCGGCGCCACTGATTCGGCCAAGGCCGTTACCGCGGCCATCGCCGTCGCCGTCCCGCTGTCGGTCGCTGGTCTGTTCCTGACCATGATCTGCCGTACCATTGCTACCGCTATCGCTCACGCCATGGACGGTTGCGCCGAGAAGGGCGACTTCTCCGGCATCGAGCGCTGGCAGTATGCTGCCATCCTCATGCAGGGCCTTCGTATCGCCATCCCGGCAGTGCTTCTGTGCGTCATCCCGGCCGAGGCCGTCACCAACGCGCTTAACGCTATGCCCGACTGGCTGTCCGGCGGCATGGCTGTCGGCGGCGGCATGGTCGCTTCCGTCGGTTACGCCATGGTCATCAACATGATGGCCACCAAGGAGACCTGGCCGTTCTTCATCCTCGGCTTTGTCCTTGCTGCCATCCCTCAGCTCACGCTGATCGCCCTTGGCCTCATCGGCATCTCCCTTGCCCTCATCTACCTTGGTCTTAAGGATCTGGCCAAGCAGGGTGGCGGCATGGGCAGTGGCTCCGGCGACCCGCTCGGCGACATTCTGAACGATTACGAGTAGGAGGGGAGTGATACATATGGCAGAGAACAAGATTCAGCTCACCAAGGCTGACCGCAAGAAGGTTTGCTTCCGTCATCAGTTCCTTCAGGGCTCGTGGAACTACGAGCGTATGCAGAACGGCGGCTGGTGCTTCGCAATGATCCCTGCGATCAAGAAGCTCTACACCAGCAAGGATGACCAGATTGCCGCTCTTAAGCGCCACCTGGAGTTCTATAACACCCACCCCTATGTTTCCGCCCCCGTCATTGGCGTTACCCTCGCCCTCGAGGAGGAGCGCGCCAACGGTGCTCCGATCGATGACGTCGCCATCCAGGGCGTCAAGGTCGGTATGATGGGCCCGCTCGCCGGCGTCGGTGACCCCGTCTTCTGGTTCACCCTTCGCCCGATTCTGGGCGCCCTGGGCGCTTCCCTGGCCATGTCCGGCAGCATCGTCGGTCCGCTGCTGTTCTTCTTCGCGTGGAACATCATCCGTTACGCTTTCCTGTGGTACACGCAGGAGTTTGGCTACAAGGTCGGCTCCTCCATCGCCAAGGACCTCTCCGGTGGTCTGATGGGCAAGGTCACCGAGGGCGCTTCCATCCTGGGTATGTTCATCATCGGCGCCCTGGTCGAGCGCTGGGTGTCCATTTCCTTCACCCCGATCGTCTCCACGGTCAAGCAGTCTGCTGGCGCCTTTATCGACTGGGCTAGCCTGCCCTCCGGTTCCGAGGGTATCAAGGAAGCGCTGACGATGTACAACTCCGTCGGTGCTACCGCCCTTGATCAGATGAAGGTCACCACGCTTCAGGCCAACCTCGATCAGCTCATCCCCGGCCTTGCCGCCGTGTGCCTGACCCTGCTGGTCTGCAAGCTCCTCAAGAAGAAGGTCAGCCCGATCGTCATCATCCTGGCTCTCTTCGCCGTCGGCATCATCGGTCGCTTCTGCGGCTTCATGTAAGCACGCTTCGGCTTAAGACCGAGAGTTGCTAGGTAAGGGCTTTTGAGCCATTGAAACGGACCGCACCCGGTGGGTACACTGGATGCGGTCCGATTGTTTTTATTGGAGGGCGAGGCGCGTATGGCGCAATCTCAGAACAGCACGGTCGATCTGGCAACACCGGCAACCTGCCTGATGGGGCTTACCAGCCACGGTAACGTGATGGTGGGCAATAAGGCGTTTGAGTACTATAACGAGCGCAATCCCGAGGATTATATTCAAATCCCGTGGGACGAGGTCGACTATATTGCCGCCGAGGTTTTGCGCGGCACCAAGAAGATCACGCGTTTTGCCATCTTCACCAAGGACAACGGTCACTTTACGTTTTCGACGCGTGACGACAAAGAGACGCTTCGCGCGGTCCGCAAGTACATCGACGAGAATAAGCTCGTGCGTTCGCCCGACTTTATCGATGTGACGGCCAAGGGCGCCAAGAGCATCCCCTCCGTTATCAAAAACCTCTTCCACAGAGGTAACTAGCTCCTCATAAGTTGCGGTGAAATAGTTCCTAAATACGGCTTTAGATGCTTCAGACAGGAACTATTCCACCGCAACTTCGAAGTCTAGTCATGCGACGTATTGCGATGCAGTAAATCTGCTACACTAGTACAACATGCCTCCGTAGCTCAGGGGATAGAGCACCGCTCTCCTAAAGCGGGTGTCGACGGTTCGAATCCGCCCGGGGGCACCAGAAGAATATCGAGCCCGGTACCACCACGGTGCCGGGCTCTACTGGTCTAAGGGCAGGATTCGGGCCGTCGACACCCGCGTCACCAATTTCCCCGCGGGGGGAGTTTTCGAATCCGCCCGGGGGCACCAGAAGAATATCGAGCC
>CAVHBE010000013.1:15903-19827 GCA_963634045.1 Methanobrevibacter smithii | reverse complement strand
GCGCGAACGGTGCGCCTGTTTAGCGAAACTGGTGAAAAATAGATTGACGCTAACACAGGATGGCCAAGGCGATACTCGCCCACGACATCTCCCCCGTATGGATCCCCTCCCCCGAGGTCGAAGGCATCAGGGACCTCGCCGGCGCCTACGACGGGGCGACCGCGCGCCTGGCGACCGCCAAGCAGCGGCTGCTCGCCTTCCTCGCAAAGCGGGGGTTCGTCTACGGCGGCACCACGCCCGCCGGCAACCCGAGGAAGTACTGGACCTACGACTTCCTGAGGTGGCTCGACAAGGTCAGGCCGGAGGACGATGGCGGGGTTCGGACGCTCGCCGCCCTGAGGAACGAGGTCGAGGCCGCGGCGGAGGCCCGGGCGGACCTGCTCTCCGAGTACAGGGCCGCCGTGGATGCCAGCCCGATCGCCGCGGAGGTGGCCGCCCTCCAGTCGATCAAGGGCTGCGCCTTCGCGCTGGCCGCAGCCTTCTCGGCCGAGGTCGGCGACTTCACGAGGTTCCGTTCCGGAAGGCAGGTCACGGCCTATTTCGGCCTCGCGCCGAGTCAGAGGTCGAGTGGCGACTCCGTGCGGCTCGGAGGCATCAGCGGCGCGGGCAACGCGCTCGTGAGGAAGCTGGCCGTTGAGGGCTCATGGTGCTACGCCGCGGCACGGCACCAGCCGAAGCTCATGCCGAGGGACACGGGCGTGCCCCTCGAGATAAGGATGCACGGGAGGAAGGGGTCCGAGCGGCTCCTGCGGCGGCGCGAGGAGATGCTCGCCCGCGGCATGCCCGCGGCGAAGGCCACCGCGGCCGAGCTCGTGAGGTGGCTCTGGGCCCTCGGCATGATGTGCCGGGAGGGCGCGGAATAGACATGGCCCCCGTCCCGGCGAGCCGGGCGGCCTTCGGGGATACCCCCTATTTCGCTGTGCGCGCGGAGCCCTCCGCATGCGCCTCGACAGACTTGGGGAACCCCGCCGAAGGAATGGAGTGCGGGCCGGCAGAACGGTATCCGCGGATATGAGACTGAGCCGAAGGCGTCGATGACATGCCGGGGGCGGACCGGGACGGGTTAACGGCAGGCCCCGCCGACCGATTGCAAGCGGTCGGCGGGGCCATTGTGGCTCTTGACAGCGGATTGGGTCATATGAGCGAAAGCCCGCCAGAGCGAGCAAGGTGCCTTGAAACGAGGCGGCATTGACCTTCTGGTCATGCCGCCGAAGTTGAAAGGCAGATTGCCGCTCTGGCGGGCTTGCAGCGTCGAGCCGTTACGCGGTTTGGTAAAACCGCGTAACTTACATAACCATAACGTAGCGCGATCCCACGTAGTACTGCTTACCCATCAGGACCGGTTCGCCATTGGGGCCCGTAAAGCCGGCACGCAGGTTGAGCAGCGGATCGTGCGGAGCAATGCCCAGCTCGGCCGCCTGCTCGGTATTGGCACGAACGGCCTCGACCGTGCGGTAGCCAACCGAGACAATCGGCGTTCCGCCAACACGCTCGACCTCGGCAAAAATCGACTTGTCCTCAAGATCGGCCGTCAACAGCTCACGGTAGGCATCAAACGGCACAAAGATGTTCTCCTCAAAGATGGGCTCGCCGTCGGCCGTACGCACGCGCTTGATATGCAGCAGCAGCGCATCCTTCTGCAGGCCAAAGAACTCCATCTCGTTTTGGCGCGCCGGAACGATCTGGCGATCGATCACGTGCGCACCGGCCTTCATGCCGTTGCCGGCACACAGCGCGGTAAACGTCTGCAGCGTCGAGGCGTGAAACTGGCGATTGATGTGCGGCGTGGAGACAAAGGTGCCACGGCCCTGCTGCTTAACCAGGTAGCCGTCGGAGCACAGCTCCTCGACGGCGCGGCGCACCGTAATGCGGCTCACGTCGTACTGCTCGGCTAGCTCAAGCTCGGACGGAATACGCTCCTTGGGTGCATAAACACCTTTCTCGATCGCATCCTTGATTTCGTCGTAAATCTGCTGGTAAAGCGGTGCATTTTTGGGCGCAGGCATATCTAATCACTCTTATCGAAATATCGAAATAACTAATACGTATATAACGTCTAGTTTCATATTACCTCATAATGATAAAACGATACACCCTCCCTACCAAAAAGCGACAGCTTCATTTTGGTAGGTTTTATCTGGGCAAACGAGAGCCTCTCGAAAGCAACGGGGCTTTCGGGGGGCTCGTTCGGATGGGTTGCGCAGGACCGGCAAAATGCCAATACCCTACTTGCCGTCGTCCTGCTGCAGGCTGTCCTGTTCGCTGAGGCGCGCCTGCCTGCTGGCCATGCGTGCGGGCTTGTCGGGATCGGGAACGGCCGTGGGCATGGGCTCGTCGACATGACCACCCCACCAGCCGCCCACAAAGTTGAGCGTGTGGAACACGTTGATCACGGCGCCGGGATCAACGTCGCACACCAGCTTGATAATGTCCTGACTCTCGTAGGTCGAGACAACAGTGTTCAGCAGGTACATCTTTTCGCGGCTATATCCGCCGACGACCTCGGCGCAGCTAATGCCGTGCTGAAAATGGTTTACGTAGGCAGTCATGACCTCGTCTGCCTTACGCGTCGTGATCTGCAGCGTCACGCGATCGTAGCGACGATAGAAACTGTCGATAGTCTTGGTCGAAATAAACTGGAACACGATGGAATACGCCGCCTTGTCCCAGCCAAACATAAAGCCAAAGATCGCCAGGATAAAGCAGTTGAAACCAAAGATGACGCCCCAGATGGTCTTGCCCGTGTGGTTGGAAACCCACAGCGCGATAAAGTCGGTGCCGCCGGTGGATGCGCCGGATTTAAGCGCGATGGCAGCGCCCAGACCCGAGACCACGCCGCCAAAAATGATGAGCATGATCTTGTCGCCCAAAAACGGCGCGAAGTGAAAGACGTTGAGGAACAGCGATGAGAGCACGACCTGCATCATCGAGAAGATGACGAAGCGCTTGCTAATGCCGCTCCAACATAGGAGCGCCACGGGGATGTTGAGCGCGAGCATGCCGAGCGAGATGTCGATATGAACGCCACCCAGCGAGGTAACGCGATCGAGTAGGACCGCGACGCCGGTAAGACCGCTCGGAAGCAGGTCGGCGGGCTGAATGAACGCCTGGATCAGAAATGTCTGGAGAACGGCGGAAATGGTGACCGCCACAGCGGTAATGGCACGGCGGACGATGGTGAGGCGGCCGAGCACGAGCACGCGGTCCGTGAGCTGATCGATGGCGTTCGCCACGCAGGCTCCTTTCGAAGGCAGATGTAGTTGTGGGGTATGTCCGCGATTGTAGCATGGAGCGTGCGGGGGCGCTTCAATTCACCCTCTCTCGACAACCAAAGCGGGACCAGCAACCCCACGACCAAAGGCCCAAATTACAAGTGAGTAGACTTTACGCGACCTGCAGAGCACACCCAAAACCGCCACCCCTGTGACCTGCGGTTTTACTAGAGCAGATGCGCTTTGTGCTCGTCTTGCATCAAAAAGTCTACTCACTTAGTCCGAATCGAAGCCAAACGGATCCAAATAGATGACAAATTAAGCCAATCCGCAGCAAAAGACGCGTGAATCAGTGCTTCTCGCGGCGGATTGACGCTACAAAGCGGCCAAAATGTCGGTCAGATTATCGATAACGGAATCGGCTCGCGATTGATCGAGGTTGACACCCTCGTGCGGACGCAGCGCCAGGACGCAGGCGCCGGAGCGCTTACCAGCCTCGATGCCCAAAGGCGAATCCTCGATAACCAGGCACTCGGCAGGCTCCACCCCCAGCGCCTCCATGGCACGCAGGTAGATCTCGGGGTCGGGCTTAAACGCACTGCACTCGTGACCGCTGATGGTGTAGTCCAGCACGTCGGCGATACCGGCAATCTCCACCAGCTCGTCGATCAACTCGCGATAGGACGAGCTCGCGATGGCACACTTCACGCCA
>CAVHBE010000013.1:3761-15893 GCA_963634045.1 Methanobrevibacter smithii | reverse complement strand
GTTGAGCAGCTCGGCATACGGAACGGGGTGGTCCGGGCTGTAGACCTGCTTGTACTCCACGCGTAGGCGCTCGCGCAGCTCAACATCGTCGGGCACCAGCGCCTCCCAAATGGCCGGCTCGTTAGACCCCGAAAGATCGGGAATCTCGTCAAAGTGGAACCCCTTCTCTTCCATAAACGCCACGCGGCGGCGGTTGTAGAACCACTCGGTATCGACCAGCACGCCGTCCATGTCAAACAGCACTGCCTTGATCATACGCATCTCCTCCTACCTGCCAAAAAGGGACAGGTTTATTTTGGTAGGTTTTATCTGGGGTTTTATGACGCGACAGACACGCCCCCAAAGCAAAAAGGGGACGGGGCGCAAACCCCATCCCCTCTCAATCAACCCGTAAGGTCTACTTACTTGTGATTAGTAGGAAAGCTTCCACATGTAGCGACGCATGGTCAGCGGGTGCTGACGGGCCTCGGCGATCTGGTTGCCGTACTCGCGCATAACGGCGAGGTGCAGCAGCGGGTTGAAGTAGGTGACGACGCTCGCGGGCACGGCGTCAGCCAGGCCGTAGTCCTTGGAGTCGATCAGAGCGACCTTGGCGCCCATGCGCTTAAGGAAGGTGAGGGCGCGGGCGTCCATCGGACGGGTAGCGCCATCGGACATGAAGAAGACGTAGGGCTTACCCTCGGTGGAAACCTCGAACGGGCCGTGGAAGTACTCACCGGTGTTGTAGGCAGCGGCGTCGATCCACTGCATCTCGGTGAACAGGAAGGCGGCGTGAGAATAAGCCATCTTCTCGGAGGCACCGGAAGCCATGAAGTAGATCATCTTGTCGTCCTTGAAGTCCTGAGCGAACTTCTTGGCGAGCTTCTTGCAGGACTGAGCGGCGTTCTCGCAGAGCTCGAAGACGTTGGTGAGGCCGGTGATCATGTCCTCGTAGTGGTCATAACCCTCGGTCTGCTGAAGGATCTCGACAGCAAGAGCGATGGCGTAGCCGGGCTTCTCGCACTTGGCAGCGAAGTTGGCGTGGAAGCCGTGAACGATGACGTAGTCAGCGTCGACGGTCAGAGCGGAGCCAGCCTTGTTGGTGAGGGAGACGACCGGGCAGTTGTGCTTCTTGGCGGTCTTGTTGGCCTCGACGGTCTCGGGCGTGGAGCCACCGAGGGAGCAGGTGATCACGAAGGTGTGCTCGTTGACCCAGGAAGGCGTGTCGTAGTTGAACTCGTTAGCGGTGAAGATCTGAACGTTCAGCTTGTCCGTGTTGTTGGCCAGGAAGTACTTGGCGGGGTAAAGGTCGGACATGGAAGCACCGCAGCCGACGAAGGCGACGCTGTGAATCTCGTGGTTGGACAGGACGTCAGCGACGATCTGCTTAGGGAGGTTAAGGTCGATCTCGTACATCTGATACATTCCTTTCAATTTTTGCGGCGCCACATTGCCGGGCGCTCGCAGGGTTACCGTGGTTTGGGCCGAGTCGCCGGCCCGTTGAGGATGCGACAAAGGGACTGTCCCATTGTCGCATTTTGGGGATGGAAGCCTGCCTGGGGTATGGGATGCCAGGCAGGCCCCCGGGGGAAAGCGGTTAGGCGCTTAGTCGCGACTAAGCCAGGATGCCGACCGCGGAGAGGGCGATGCCGCCCACAATGGCGATCACGAGAAGCCAACCGGTGTTGACGTTCTTCTTGATGAGCCAGTACATAAGGCCGGTGAGGCCAAGGGAGATCATCTGGGGCATCATGCTGTCCAGGATGTCCTGGATAACGACGGTGCCGTCAGCGAACTGCAGCGGGGTGGTGGCGCCGATCAGCGTGGCGATCATGCCGCCCACGGACATAAGACCCACGATGCCGCAGACATACATGAGCTTCTCCATGAGGTCGCCGCCCTGAAGCTTGCTCAGGTACTCGTGGCCGCCCTGATAGCCCATCTTGGCTGCGAACCAAGTAATCAGCACGGAGGGGACGATGGAGATGAGAAGGGCCAGGATCGGGCCCATGATGGAGCCCTGCTGAGCCAGCTGAACGCCCAAGCCAAAGGCGATAACGCGGATGGTGCCCTGGAAGAAGGAGTCACCGATGCCGGAAAGCGGGCCCATAAGGGAGGTCTTGACCGCGTTAATCGAATCGGGGTTGAAGTTCTCGGGATCCTTGGCGTACTCCTCCTCCATGGAGGCGGCGAGGCCCAGGATGAAAGCGCTCGTCTGCGGGGTGCAGTTGTAGAACGCCATGTGACGGTGGTAAGCCTCTTTCTTAGCAGCAAGCTGCTTGGGGTCGGACTCGTCCGGATAGAGGCGATCGAGCGTGGGAACCATACCGTAGAGGAAGCCCATGTTCATCTGACGCTCGTAGTTCCAAGAGGCCTGGATGGCCCAGGAGCGCCAGAAGAACTGGCTGACCTTCTTGTTCAGGGACACGTCCTTGGTTGCGGTTGCCATAGTGTGTTCCTCCTTAGTCTTCGTCGTCTTCGAGCGGATCGTAGTCGGAATCGACACCGGCGGCTGCATGGGAACCGTTGAACTTGAAGCCCATGAAGACGACAGCCAGGCACACACCGATCAGAGCGACCGCGATGACGGACAGGTTGAGGTAAGCGGCGAGCAGGAAACCGATGAACAGGAACGGAGTCATACCCTTCTTGATCATCATGGTGAGCAGCAGAGCCAAGCCGTAGGCGGTCATGATCTTGGTCGAAACGTTAAGACCAGTGGACAGCCACTCGGGAACCATGTTGACGATGGCCTGAACCAGGTCGGTGCCAACAAAGACGGCGAGGAAAATCGGCAGGAAGTACATGATGGCGTACAAACCGGAGCCGGCGCAGATGTGCATACGGTAGGCGGTCTTGAACTTTCCGTTATCAATCGCGCTATCTGCCACATGGGTGAGGACGGCGATGATGGAACGGAACACGATGCCGAGGAGCTGACCCAGGACGGCGACCGGGATGGCGATCGTCATGGCGGTCTCGGCGGAAGCATCGGTCAGGCACGCAAAGGCAGCGGCCACGATGCCGCCCAGGACCATATCGGGCGGAACGGCGGCGCCGACCTGCACCAGGCCCATGGACACGAGCTCGACGGCGGCACCGACGGCAAGGCCGGTGGGCACATCGCCCAGCAGCAGACCGACGAGCGTAGCGCCAACGAGGGGCTGCTCGAAGTTAAGACGACCGAGCAGGCGGGAGTCCCACATGCAGAACACGCCGACGAGGCCGACGAGCACCGCACTGATGAACGTATTCATACCCTTCTCCTTTCAGTCAGGCAAAAGCCTGGTTGATTACAGCTTGGCGTCGATGTCGACGCTCTGATACGTAGGGGTCTGCTGGACGTAGAGCTTGATGCCCATGTCGAGCAGCTGGTTGACGTCGGCCTTCTGGGTGGCGTCGAAGAAGACGGAGCTGTCCTTGCCGCCAATCTGATCGGCACCGTCGTGGTTGGCGGTGGCGCCCAGGTTGATGGCGTCGAGCTTGTAGCCCTGGCAGAACTGCAGCATCTCGGCAGTGTTGCCAAAGACAAACATGACGCGCTCGCCGAGGGTGTTGAGCTTGTCCATCTTGGCGAGGGCACGCTCGACGGTGAAGACGTTCAGGCGCACGCCCTGGGGCTTGGCCAGCTTAAGAGCGCCCTTCTTGATGTCATCGTTGGCGGCAGCGTTGTCGACGACGATGATGCGCTCGGCCTGAACCTTGGTGGTCCAGGTAAAGACGACCTGGCCGTGCAGCAGACGGTAGTCAAGACGTGCGAGGACGATCTTGGCGGGACCAGAGCTGTGACGGGACGCCTTGGCCTTCTTGGCGGGAGCCGCGACGGCCTCGACCGGTGCGTTGGGGTTGGTCAGACCGGTACGGGCCTCGTTGATGAGGGCCGCGAGCTCGGCGCCCTTGATGGGGACGGGGCTCATAGCGAGCGTCAGTGCCAGCGGGATGTTGAAACCGCTGACAACCGTGAACTTCGTGCCGTTCTTGGAAAGCTCGACCATGTTGTTGTTGACCGAGCTGCCGAGCATATCGGTCAGCACATAGACGGTGTCGTCCGCGTTGAACGTGGCGATCATGGCGTCCACCTTATCGGTGATGGGCTCCTTGTCGTCACGAGCAAGCGACACGACGTGGACGTTCGACACGTCGCCGAGAACCATCTCGAGCGTGTCTTTGGCGCCTGCGGCCAGGCCGCCATGAGATGCGAGAATGATCTGATTCATCTTGCCTCCTCCTTTTCGTTATGGTCATTATAACGTCTTATACGTTGCTTATATTGCTAATTAGTATAAAGACCGTTCGCGGGTGAAAATCGACCGTTGACGGGTTTAACGTACTTGAAACGTTGGGGCCGGGTAGGCCGGCGCTGGCTGGATAACCCGAGGTCAGACCCTGCGCGCAATCCTCTATCGCACAAAGTACCAGGGGCTTTCCTGCACGGTGGGCTCCAGCGCGATGCCGGTGCGCTCCTTAAACAGATCCATGTCCTGCGATTTCTCCGTCCACCACGCGTTGGGCTTAAAGGTCATGCTCTCAACGACATGACCGACAAACACACTGTTGCGCAGCTTGGAGAAGTCGGTGTTCATGATCAGGATGGACGCGAGCACCAGCACGATGCCCAGGACCTTGATCGCGCCGGCGGGCTCGGCGTAGATGCCAATGCCCACCAGTACGGTGACGACCGTCTCGAATGACATTACGACGGGAACTTTCGATGTCTCGAGCCCCATGGACAGACCCTGCATATATAAGATGTAGGCCACAGCTGTGGGGATGAGTCCAAAGCCAAGGAACAGCAGCAGCAGCTGTGGCGACATTGCCGCGGCGACATCCGGCCACGGAGCCGCGATAGCCGCCATAACCGCACCGCCAAAAACAAAGCCCCAAAACGTGACAGCCAGCGGGTGGACCGTCTTGGTTGCTATCCGGCTAAACACCGCGAGCGACGCACCACAAAGGCCTGCAATCACGCCCGACGTGACGCCCCAAACCGAAAAATGGAAACCGGAAAGGTCGCCATTGGTCACTGCAAGCACGCAGCCAACGATGTTAAAGACAATGGCAACGAGCTTGTTGGGGGTCACGTCCTCGCGATAAAGTACGCGGCCGAGCATGACACCAAACACCGGCGAGGTGTAAAGCAGCACCGAGGCCGTGGACATGCCGACCTCGCCCATGCACTCGTAATAGCAGGTGTTGGCGGCGGCCAGACCGACGATACCGACAAGCGCGCAGGGGACGAGCTCTTTGGGGCTTGCCTTGAACAGGGCCAGCGGACCCTGAGCCACGGTAGACCCCTCACCCGGACGGCAGCCCATAAACATCAGGACCGGTGCCAAGATAAGCGCTCCGACCAACAAGCGAAAGGCAGCCATGCTCTGGGATGAAACGCCCATGGCCGAGATGCCGTTTACAAAGATTCCGATGCTGCCCCACATAAGCGCGGCGACCAGCACCAGCACATAGCCCAGATTGCTTTTCTTCAACGCAGCCTCCTCGGTATTGTTTCCAATATGTTTCACACTACGTTATAGTCGTTATATACATTTTTCAAGACACAAATCGGCGAGCGGGAAAATCCGATCGCCCACACACTCATTGGGTGCTCATTGGGGACGTACTTAAATGAGTAGTCGTTGGGGACGTTCTTGGATGACTAGTCATTTAAGAACGTCCCCAACAACTAGGACTGTCCCCAAGTGCCACATCTGGACCAAGGCGACGCCGATGCTTTGGCAACGTCAGCGAAAACCCACCTGAGCGAGCAAGGCGCCTTGAAGCGAGGCGGCATTGACCTCCTGGTCATGCCGCTGAAGCTGAAAGGCAGATTGCCGCTCAGGTGGGTTTGCAGCGTCGGCCCGTTACGCGGTTTGGTAAAACCGCGTAACTCTTAGTAGTCCAGCTTCCACATGTAGCGGCGCGTCATGTAGTCCTTGTGGGTGGCGGCAGAGAGCGCGCGCATGTACACGTTGTTGAGGATCGGGGCAAAGATCAGGTGGTTGAAGTACTCGCTCACGCTGTCCTTGATGTCGTTAAGGCCGAGCTCCTTGGCGTCGAGCTGATAGACGCGCTCGCCACCGTACTGGTTGACGAAGCGGATGCCGCGCTCGTCGTTGCAGCGGCTGCGGCCGACACTGATGAGCTGGAACAGCGAGGTGCGCTTGTCCAGGATCTCGAAGGGGCCATGGAAGAAATCGCAGGTGTTGATGGTGCAAGAGTCGATCTGCAGCATCTCCTGCACGTTGCAGATGCTAAAGACGTAGGCGGCACCAAAGAGCGGGCCCTGGGCCATGACGTTGATGCAGGGCTTGTCGGCGTTCTGCTCGGCCCACTTGGCAGCGAGCGGACGGGTGTACTCGACGGCCTTGCGATAGATGGGGTCGACCAAGTCAAACGCGGCCATAGCGGTCTCGTACTCGGCATAGCCCTCGGTCTGCTGCGTGAGCTCCATGGCGATCATGGTCACGACGGCGGAGTTGGTGCGACCCATGCAGGACTCGTCGACGGCCAGGCTGTCGTACTGGATCTTGTAGTCGCAGACCTCGGTGAGGCCGGACTCGTCAACATAGATGGCGATGGTGCTGGCGCCGTGGTCCTTGGCGACCTGGGCGGCAACGATGGTCTCCTTGGTGCCGCGCATGGACACGACGACGGCCAGGGTGTTCTCGTTGACGTAGGCCGGGGTGGCGTGCACGAACTCGTTGCTGGTGTAGCTGGAGCTCACGACCTGCGTGGCCTCGTGCTCCATAAAGTACTGGGCAGGATAGTTGCCGCCGTTGGATCCGCCAGCGCCAATCCACACGACGCGCTTGATGCCGCCCTTGTCTGCCTTGTCAGCCAAAACCTGGGAGACGACATCCTTAACCTGTTCCTGAGTAGTCATCGTGCATCAGCCTTTCTTCTCGTTTGATGCTCTCGATGGCATACAAGTTACATACATGTTTTGGTTATGTCGACTAGTTGTATGCTATATTTGTCTTAGATATTTTGCTGATGCGGTTTTCGACAACTGGCTACCAGCGGTTTTGTTGTTGTATTGAATACATGCTTGCTTAGATAGGCATACAAGTTAGATACAGGTTGATCACATGAACGCTTCGTCTAAAAAGAAACTGAACCAATACGAGCGCTTGGCGGGCATGTTGCGTGACCGCATCGCCGCCGGCATCTACGCACGCGGAGACAAGCTGCCGTCCGAGATGGAACTCATGGACGAATCGGGGCTGTCGCGCAGCACCGTGCGCCACGCCCTTAAGGTTCTCGTTGATGAGGGCCTGGTGCGCACCGAGCGCGGGCGTGGCGCCTTTGTGGCCGACACGCCCGCGCTCCACGAGAACAACCTAGTGTTTTCGAGCTATACCAAGCAGGTCGAAGGTCAGGGCATGAAGCCCACCACGCGCACCGTGGACTCGGGCTTTGCCAAGGCGGCCGGCAGCATAGCTAAGTTCTTTGACGCCGCCGTGGGCAGCAAGCTCGTCAAACTTGTCCGTCTGCGCTACCTGGACGACGTGCCGCTGTGCCTGGAGACCACCTACCTGCCGCCAAGCTTCGAGACGCTCATCGATCGCGATATCAACGGTTCGCTCTACGCGACGCTGCGCCAAGAATTCCATCGCGCGCCGGCACAGGGGCATAAGACCTTTGAGGTGTGCTACGCCTCGCAAAACGAGGCGTTTTTGCTCAACGTCGAGCGCGGGCAGGCACTAATCCTGATCACCGACTACGTCTACGACACCGACGGCCGCCCGCTCCATGTCTCCAAGCGCATCCAACGCACCGACCGTGCCAAATACACCGAACCCATCGGCTAACCAACACCAAAACCACCACAAAGGGGACAGGCACCTTTGTGGTGGTTTTAGGCGAGGAGGTCGGGGAACCAGGTTGGCTTAGGTTGGTTAGGGACGCGCTCGGCCAGGACCAGCTCCATCCAGCACATGTCGTACCAGCGGCCGAACTTTTGGGCGCAGCGGTCGAAGGCGCCCACCAGGCGATATCCCATATGGGCATGGAAATCCTGGCTGTTGTGCGTCAGGTACTCGTCGTCCTTGTCGTGCGGCACGGCAATGAGCGCGCACATGTTGGTGATGCCCATCGCGATCAGACATTGCTTGAGCGCGTCGTGCAGCTTGCGGCCCAGCCCGCCGTGGCGCACATCGCGCGCCAGGTAGATCGATGTCTCGACCGACCAGTCGTACGCCTCGCGGCTGTTAAGCGAACTCACGTAGGCATAGCCTACCGGACGCCCGTCCAACTCCATCACCAAATATGGGTAGCGCTTGAGCGTACGCTCGATGCGCCCAGCGAACTCCTCAACGCTCGGCACCTCGTATTCGCAGGTAATCGCCGTCTGGCGCACATACGGCTCATAGATGGCAAGCAACGCCGGCGCATCATCGGGCGTCGCCAGGCGAATCGTCGGCTCGGACATCTCGGTCATACAACCCTTCTCCCTCAAAAACAAAGGCCGCCTTGCGCCAAACCCAGCGCAAGGCGGCCCCTCGTCATTACATCAGGCTACAGAACCGCCGCCAACGCATCGATATCCTCCTGCGTCGTGGCCCAGCTGGTGCAAAAGCGCACCACCGTGTGAGTATCGTCGTACTTTTCCCAGTACTCGATCGAGGCATGCTCGCGAATGCGGGCCATGTCCTCGTTGGGAAGAATCACGAACTGCTGGTTGGTCGGCGTCTCCAAGAAGAACTGGTAGCCGCGCTCGTGCAGCACGCGACGAAGCGCCTGCGCGGTTTCGATCGCCTGGCGACCAATCTCAAAATACAGGCCGTCGGTAAAGAGCGCCTCAAACTGCACGCCCGTCAGGCGGCCCTTGGCCAGCAACGCACCGTGCTGCTTAATGCGCGGAATGGGATGCGCCGGAGCGTGCATGCCGCAAAACACCACGGCCTCACCGCACAGAGCGCCGCACTTGGTGCCGCCGATGTAGAACACGTCGCACAGCTGCGCCAGCTCGGGCAGGGTAATGTCGCACTCATCGGCCGCCAGCGCATAGGCCAGGCGGGCGCCATCCACAAACAGCGGAATCTCGCGCTTCTGGCACACCGCGTGAATCGCCGCGAGCTCGGCCTTGGAGTACAGCGTGCCGTACTCGGTCGATAGGCTCACGTACACGGCACCCGGGAACACCGTGTGCTCGTAGCTCTCGTTTTCGTAGAACACCTGGATATAGTTCTCGAGGTCCTCGGCGTGCATCTTGCCCTCGTAGCCGGGGATGGTGAGTACCTTGTGGCCGCCAAACTCGATGGCGCCCGCCTCATGGCAGGCGACGTGGCCAGTCTCGGCAGCAACGACGCCCTCGTACGGCGCGAGCAGCATGTCGATCACCGTCGCGTTGGCCTGCGTGCCGCCCACCAGAAAAAACACGTCGGCATCGGGGGCCTGGCAGGCCTCGCGGATAAGCTGCTTGGCACGCTCGGTGTGTGCATCGGTACCGTAGCCGGGCTGCGGCTCCATGTTGGTATCGACGAGTGCCTGCAGCACTGCCGGATGTGCACCGTGGGAATAGTCGTTGTTAAACGCGAGCATGGCAATCCTCTCTAGCCGGGCACGGGCCCGATGATTCAAACGGGGCTATTGTACGCCGTTGGGATAGGCAATACGCGCGGCAAGGCACTCAAGCGCCAGCACCAGGGCAAAGCCGCAGCTCACGTCACTCAAAAAATGCGCCCCGATCACGATACGGCCAAAGGCGACGAGCGCCGCGACCACAGCCGCCGTCCAAAAGACCACACGACGGCGCGACGGCTTTTCCTTAAAGGCCGCCGCGGGAAGCCCGGCGAGCATAAGGCCAATCGCCGCGTGCGCCGTGTGTCCGCTCGCAAACGACTTGAAGCCGTCCTTAATCACGCCGGCGGCAATAAAGGCCCACTTGTCGGGGTTACCGATCACCCACCACGGCTGAAAATCGAGTCCCTGCGTCACCTCGATCACGCGCATGCGCGGACGCGACCACAGCGGCTTGACGATCACGTTGAGGATAATGGCCTGAGCGACCCACACGGCAAGCACCATCAACGACCAGCGCGTGAGCTCGTCGGGATCGGTCGTGCGCGTGAGGCGATAGACGATAAGGTTAGCAGCAATCACCAGCACAAACGTCAGCACCAACTGAACCGCGATGAGTTTGCCGCCAACTCGCAGGGACGAAAAGATCTCATAGCCGGCCAGGCCAACGTTGACGAGGACGCCGAGCACGGCGAGCCATTTGCTCCCCCCGGAGTCGGGACGCACCGCGCGCACGAGCATAACTCCCGCAACGCTCGCCGTCAGCTCGAACGGAAGCTCGCCGGCAGCCTCGATAAAGCGACCGTACATGCTGCCGATGTTGAACAGCGCGCTCGAGATCTGATAATCGAAGAAACTGCCCACGCCCAGACAAAGGCACAGGACAACCGCGATCATGGCGACATCTTTCTTATAGATGTATCCGAACATGCTTTCCTTTCGATGTGGCTGGAATCAACCTGCAACGTGGCGGGGCAAAGATGACTCCGCCCCACCACGCCCCTTACTTGTTAGTCATCGTCACTCGCGCCTAATTGTTGCAGCAGCATGAGCGCCGCCGCCACCGGGCCGGTGCCGTCGTTGGCGTCGAGGCCGCGACCCAGGCCGCTGCCCGCACCGGCGCCCGCCTTGTAGGGTACCGACAGCTTGCGGCTCTTGGGGAAGTTCACCGCGCCATAGCGGGTCTTAAGCTCAAAGGCCACCTTCTTGGGCACGTCGACGCCCAAAAACGTGATGCGGCCGCCACTGAGCGTGACGCTCTCGAGCCCCAGACGCTCGCCGCGGATACGGATGCGCGCGCGGTTGAACAGGTTGAGTCCCGCCAACGGCAGCTCACCATGCGCGGCCTCGGTCTCCTCCTGCACCTCGTCGATACTCTCCAAGTCCTCAGCCGCCGCGAGCTTGCGGTACACGAGCACGCGCTGGTCCACCGCCGGCATGTACTCCTCGGACAAGAAGTAGTCTGCCGGCAGGTTGATGCCCACGCTCGCCGCCTCCACGCCGGCATCGTCATCACCGCGCGCCTCGGCCACGGCCTGTCCCAGCATCTGCGTAAACAGGTCAAAGCCCACGCTCGACAGGTTGCCGTGCTGCTCGGCACCCATGAGCGAACCGGCACCGCGGATCTCCAGATCGCGCATGGCGATGCGCATGCCGCTGCCCAGGTCCTGGAACTCGGAAAGCGCGGTCAGACGCGCCGTAGCCTCCTCGGTGAGCGGCAGCTCACCCGGGAACATAAAGTACGCGTATGCCTGCGTGGCCGAGCGGCCAACACGGCCCTTGAGCTGGTAGAGCTGTGCCAGGCCCAAGCGCTGCGAGTCCTCGATGATCAGCGTGTTGGCCGTTGCGTTGTCGATGCCGCTCTCCACGATGGTCGTGGCGATGAGCACGTCGATCTTCTTGGTCGCGAACTCGATCATCACGTCCTCGACCTCGCGCGGGCTCATCTTGCCGTGCGCCACGCCCACGCGCGCCTCGGGCGCGGCCTCGTGCACGCGCGCCACGGCATCATCGATGGTCTTGACGCGGTTGGACACGTAATACACCTGACCGCCGCGGCCCACCTCCAGGCGAATCGCCGCACTCACCACGTCGGGGTCGTACTCCCCCACGTGCACGATCACGGGACGACGCCCGGTCGGCGGTGTGGTGATCAGGCTCATGTCGCGCACTCCGCTCGTGGCCATCTGCATGGTTCGCGGAATAGGCGTTGCCGAAAGCGTGAGCACGTCGATTTGCTCGCGCAGGTTCTTGAGCTGCTCCTTGTGCTGCACGCCAAAGCGCTGTTCCTCGTCGATGATCACCATGCCCAGGTTCTTGGGGTTCACGTCGGCAGAAAGCAAGCGGTGCGTACCGATGAGCACGTCGATCGTGCCCTCGGCAAACGCCTTGAGCGCGCGCTTTTGCTGCGCCGGCGTGCGGAAGCGGCTGAGCACCTCGACCTCGAGGCCAAACGGGGCAAAGCGCTCAAAGAACGTCTCATAGTGCTGCTGGGCAAGAATGGTCGTGGGGCAGAGCACCATGACCTGGCGGCCGGAGTCAACGCACTTAAACGCCGCGCGCAGGGCGACCTCGGTCTTGCCAAAGCCCACATCGCCGCACAGCAGGCGGTCCATGGGCTTGGGCGCCTCCATG
>CAVHBE010000013.1:0-3751 GCA_963634045.1 Methanobrevibacter smithii | reverse complement strand
ATGTCGGCGATGGCCTCCAGCTGGTCGCGCGTCTCGTCGTAAGGGAAGCTCTCCTCCATCTCGATCTGCTCGGGCGTGTCGGGCGGGCAAGCGATACCGGTAATCGACGAGCGGCGCGTATACAGATCGACCAGGTCAAACGCCAGCTTTTTGGCATTCTTGCGCGCCTTGTTGGTAGCACGCGTCCAGTCGGCGGTGTTGAGCCTGGTCAGGCGCGGCTTGTCGCCGTCGGGGCCAACATAGCGTGTGATGCGGTCGACCTGCTCAAGCGGCACGTAGAGCTTGTCGCCGTCGGCGTATTCCAGCAAAAAGTAGTCGCGCTCCTTGCCGCCCACTTCCTGGCGCGCGATCTCGCTAAAGAGCGCGATGCCGTGGGTAGCGTGCACCACGTAGTCGCCCGGCTTAAACGGAAACGTGATCTGCGTAATGTCCACCTTGCGGCGGCTGCGCGCGCGGTTGGCATCCATGCGGGCGTTGAGGTCGGCGATCGAGAACACGGCCAGGTTGGCATCGGGCACCACCACGCCCTGCGGCAGAGCGGCATCGACAAAGGTCACGCGCCCGCGCGAGATGGTGGGCACGGCGGCGCCGGCGGCAGCCTGCGCGGCGCCCGCCTCGAGCGAGCGGGCGTTGAGCGCGTCGGCCTTACGCTCGCGAATGGAAGCATGGGCCTCCTGGCGTGCGGCACGGTTGGCGGAATCCGCCGCTGCCACGCGCACGCGGTCGCCGATAGCGCCGGCGTTTTCGGGGGCCGCCGTCAGCGACTCCTCAAAGGTAATGCCCTCGTCACCAAAGGTGAGCTCCATCGACTCGCGCGCACCGCGGTCGGGAATGGCAAACACGCAGGCATAGCGCTTGCCCACGACCTCCTGGATGCGCGTCATAAAACGGTTGTCCGATCCTGCGATGGCAGGCTGCTCAATCTTCAGCTCGGCCGTCACCGCACCACCGGCACGGATGAGGCTCACATAGTTCAGGCGTTGCTGGGAACCAAAGTCGAGTTGCTGGGCACGCACGTACAGACCGTCCAGGCGGTCGACACCCGCCTCACCGGCACGTGCCTCGATATCTTCGTAGGCGCGCAGGCAATCGTCGAACAGCGAGCGCGGCTCGGACAGCACCACGAGCGCCTTGCCGCTCACATGCGACAGCGGGCTTACGGTCTGGCCGTACATCACCGGCAAAAAGCGATCGAGCTCGGGCGTGACGATGCGCGCATCCACCATCTCGAGCAATGCGGCCAGTTTGCTGTCGTCCTGGCTGGCACGATAGAGCGCCACATGCATGTTGTGGACAGCCTCGTCGGTAAGCGCCAGCTCACGGCAGGGGAAGATCTCGATACTGTCCTCGTTGCCGATGGTCTGCCCCGTAGAGCTCACCATGCGACGGATGCGGTCGATCTCGTCGCCAAAAAACTCAATGCGCACGGGCGCTTTTTCCTGCGCGGGGAACACCTCGACGGTGTCGCCGTGCACGCGGAACAGGCCGGGCGCGTCGGCGGCGCCGGCATTGGTGTAGCCCATGCCCACCAGGCGCTGCGGTACCTCGTCAAAGGGAATCTCCTCGCCCACCGCAAAAGTAGTGGACTCCCAGTAGCGGCTCTCGACTGGCGGCACGCAACGCAGCAGTGCACGGGCCGAGGCGACCATGATGCAGTTGTCCCCGCGCACGATGCGCCCGAGCGCCTCGCAGCGCTGGGCAACCACGGCATCGTCAGGCGCCTGCTCGCGCCACGGATAGTCCTTGCGCTCGGGAAAACGGCACACGTGCGCCAGGCCCACATAAGCAGCAAGGCTGCGCGCGGCGCGATCGGCCGCGTCCTCGCCGCTCACAATGTAGACCGTGGGGCGCGGACGGCGCGCAAACTGGGCTGCCGCCATAAGCGTGCGACCCGATTGCGACACGGCCAGCGTCACGTCCTCGCCGGCATCGAGTCCGGCCTCGACAGTCTGCAGCGCCTCGGCAGTGTAGAGCTGCGCGGCTATACGGTGAATGAGCATGCTGTTCCTCCGGCATTGCAACGCCAAAAGCCCGCCGGGGCAAGCTCGGCGGGTCGTACGTCAAAAATCATTGCCTGTCATGGTAGCGCATGGAGAGGACTCCTGCTCAAGCGTACGCCCAGCCCCGCAAAAAACGCCAGACGGGCAAGCCGTCTGGCGCTATCAGAGTGAGCTATACGCCGAGTCTAATCGTAGACGCCCATTTTAAGCAGTGTGAAGGTCGGAGCGCCGTCGCCCTGCGCGACGCGGACCGTGCAAGTCTCGGTACGGCCCATGGATGCGTCCGCTTGAATTGCGGCGATGAACTGGTTCTTTGGCAGGCCGTAAGTGCTCTCGGGGATGTCGGAAGGAAGTAACATGCCGCCAGCACTGTAGACCTCATAGGTGAGCTCGTAGATGTTGTCGCCAAGGTCAGTCGCGCCCGTAACGATGGCACACGGTGGGTTGTAATTTCCCTGGCCATATTCCTGTTTCAGATACAAGTACCCACCATGCGCTTCGGCCGAATCAGGAATCGCCTGCCCCTCCGGCGTTCTGTCATAAGTCATATCGGCATCGGAAAGCGTCAGACCCGTCAAGCGGTTGAGTTCCCTATTGATCACATCAGTCGCCACACGCTGGCTATTACCGTTGTCATAGTCGCCTTTCTCGATTCGATACGGCGCGTTGTCAATAAAATGGCACCAGATAAACTTGACCAGCTTGTATTTCTCGTCATCAGAAAGTCCGTCAGTCGAATCGAAGCCGCCCGCCTGATACCAGTCCCGATCGAAGTGCTCCTCCGTAAAGTTCGACAGGAACAGGTTCGCCGCGGCATAAGTTGCCTGGTCGTTGAGGTCGACCTTTACGCTGCTGCCCGTCTGCCCGGGCTCTTCCGGCTCCTCTTGCTCTTCGGCAGGCTTCTCCTTGGCGCTTCCCTGGTCCTTAAGCTCGGCCGAACCCTCGTCAGACCCCAGCACCGTGATCTGCGATGAATTGCCCTGCCCAAGCGGACCCAGCACGCCGGTCAGCGCCAGAGCGGCACCGCCGGCAACGAGCACGCCCACCACGCACATGCCGACAATCACCGCGCGCTTATACGACTTCTTCTGCACGGGAGGCATCCCTGCCGCCGGCATCGGTGCGGGCTCAGCAGGCGCGGCCGCCGGAGAGGCAGCGCCCATGCGTGCCCCGCAGTTCGTGCAAAAATCGGTTCCGTCGGGCATCTCGAAGCCACACTTGGTGCAAAACATATTCGGGCATCCCCTTACAACAAACGGCATCTGCCGTCATCATATTGAGCCCTCGCGACCCAAATGTGTTGCGCAACATTGGCCAAAGCCTTCGGACGCCGGCAAAACGTGCCGGGCCCTACCCCGTCACGCGTACGCTGGGGCAAAGGTCTGTCAGCGGGCACTCGTCGCACTTGGGTTTGCGGGCGTCGCAGATCTCGCGGCCAAAGGTGATCCACTGGTGGTTGACCGATTCCCAATACTCGTGCGGCAGAATCTTGAGCAGGTCTTGCTCGGTCTTGAGCGGCTCCTTGGCGTGCGTCTTGGGACTCAGCATCAGGCGGTGCGCAATGCGGTTGACGTGCGTGTCCACCGCGATGCCCTCGACAATGCCAAACCCCACGTTGAGCACGATGTTCGCCGTTTTGCGGCCAACACCCGGCAGCTTGACGAGCTCCTTCATGTCGGCCGGCACCTCGCCACCGTAATCGGCAACGATCATCTGCGCGGCCTCCACGGCGTGCTTGGCCTTGCTCTTAT
>CAVHBE010000012.1:11204-11560 GCA_963634045.1 Methanobrevibacter smithii | reverse complement strand
CCCTACTTCCCAAATAGCGCACCCAGCAGGCCGCGACGTTTGGGCTTCTCCTCTCGGTAGGAGCCCTCGACGGCGGCTGCAACCTGGCGCGGTTGCTCGCAGCCTCCACGGCGTACGATCTGGTATAGGAACGGCGATTTAACGTATTTGACCTCGATGGGCGTGGCGTGCACGGTGCTTTCGCTCGACAGCATCACGTTGGGATTGAGCGGTGCCACCACATGCGTCTCGCGCTTGTCACTAAACACCACCGCAGCCGCGCGGCCCGTCTGGCCGTTCACGGCGATGCGCACCTGTTCGCCATCGCGACTATCCGAGGCAGGACGATCGACAAAGTACACCGGCACCATAACCAA
>CAVHBE010000012.1:7953-11188 GCA_963634045.1 Methanobrevibacter smithii | reverse complement strand
GATGCTCTTTTTATTGAATCCCAGCACCGCCTCGGCGTCGTTGCCCGCAACGTCGAGCGCCAACTTATCAATAACCACCTGGTCCTTGGTAGACGCATCGACGGAGACAACGCGAAAGTCACCTTCCTGCATGGCCGGGTCAAACGGCCCAACCTTGGCAAAGTCCCACGGCTCCAAAATGCCCATGAGGCGAACGTCCAGGTAGTTTGCCCTGGGATATGCCCAGTCGAGCACCTCGTAGTACACCAAGGTCTCCTTGCTCAGGCCCTTGCCCGGGAAGGACGCCATCATGCGCAGGTCCGCCAGCGCCATGGGGAAATAGAAGAGCATCATGTCGTTTTGGATCGCATCTTCCACGTCGTGCCCGGCAAAGGATTCCGCATACTGGCGCACCAGCTGCAGTGCGTTGGCACGTGCCTGCTGCGGCGAGATTTCGCAGGGAATGCCCTGCTCCGGCACATACTCTGCACCCACGCCCATGGTCAGACGCTTGCTGAAGGTACCGGGCTTGAGCAGGTCGGCAATGCCGATCTTGTTGCCGCAGGACGGGCACTCAAACACGCGCTGCGTTGACTCGCCCTCAAAGGACGCCCCGCAGAAGGGGCAAGGAATGCTCACATGCGTGACCTCTTGGAGCTCTTGCGCCGTGCCGCGATCCTCCCACAGCAGATGTTCCAGGACCGACTGATTGCGCCAGTGCGCGTTGAAGAAATACCAGTCCGGGTCCTCCGGGCGCTCGAGTTGCGACACATGCGTGAGTTTGAGCAGTCCATCCACCACCGTCAACGGCGTATGGCGAATACCCAAAGCGCTCTTGGGCTCTCCGGCGTCCGCCTGCCACGGAACGACCGTGCCGCAATAGGCGCACTCAAAGCTGCGCTTAGCTTGGTGCGAGTACATAGGGCCGCCGCAGTTTTGACATTTAATGGCAAACATCTCGTCCATGGAAACGTCCTCCTTTGCACAGGGGCTGTCGACATTAAGTATGTCGAGCAAACAGGCACATGCCCATACCCATGTGGCCCAAAATGGACCACCCAGGCAGACAAGAAGGCTCGCTCGTTAGCACCGGCAGACTATTGCTGCATTTTCTGAGCATCGGTGCACGGCGCCCCCGCGCGAGCTACACTATCCCCTTAAACATGATTGTGAGGACGACCGCTATGCTATTTGTAAATCGGCTGGTACATACGCTTGTTCCCGGCGGCGAGGACGAGCCGGTCGATACAACTTGTCGCACCAACGCGGGTTTTGCCGCAAGCCTCATCTGCATTGGCCTCAACATCACCCTGTGCCTGGCCAAGGGCATCGCGGGCCTGCTCGCCGGTTCCGTCTCCCTCATCGCCGACGCTTTCAACAACCTCTCCGATGCCTCGAGCAACATCGTGAGCCTGCTCGGGTTCCGCCTTGCCAGCCGCCCGGCAGACGAGGGCCACCCTTACGGCCACGGCCGCTACGAGTACCTGGCTGGTCTGTTTGTCGCCGTCCTGGTTTGTGCCGTCGGCATCAACCTAATCCTCGAGTCGGTCACCAAGATCATCAAGCCCTCGCCCACCGTGTATTCGGCGCTCTCCATGGCTGCCCTTGTTCTGTCCATGCTCGTCAAATTCTGGATGGCAGCGTTCAACCGCACGCTGGGCGATCGCATCGACTCCGAAACGCTCATCGCCACGGCGCAGGACTCCAAAAACGACGTCATCACCTCGGGCTCGGTCTTGGTGGCGGCGCTTATTTCGCAGACGACCGGCTTTGATCTCGATGGCTGGGCAGGCCTGGGTGTGGGCATCTTCATCTGCTTCAGCGGCCTGGGCCTGGTGCGCGACGCCATCAGCCCGTTGCTGGGGCAAGCGCCCGACCCCAAGCTCGTCCAGGCAATCCGCGACAAGATCATGTCCTATCCGCAGGTCTTGGGCACACACGACCTCATGGTGCACGACTACGGCCCCGGTCGTCAGTTTGCCAGCGCCCACGTGGAGATGCCCGGCGAGGGCGACGCGTTTGAGCACCACGAGATTCTGGACACCATCGAGCACGACATCAAGCGCCAGATGGGCATTGGTATCACACTGCACTGCGACCCCATCGCGACAACCGGCGATGACTTGCGCGGCTGGGTCAAGCGCGGCGTCATGCAGATCGATCCCGCGCTCTCCATCCACGACCTGCACGAGCACGACGGGTTCGTTTCGTTTGACCTGGTGCGTCCCGACGGCTTTGACATATCCGACGAGGAGCTACTGGAGCTCGTCACGCGCATCGTGCACGAGCGCCGGCCCGATGCATCATGCGTCGTTACGTTTGACTCGGGCTTTAGCTCGCCCGACCGTCCGGCAGAGCAGCTGTAGCCCGCTTAACAGCTAGTTTCCCTGCGCGCCCGAGATGCCGTTTTGCAGGGCGTTCCAGGCATCCGTCGCCAAGCCGCCCAAGTTCTGCGCGGTATCGCCCAGGTTTTGTGCCGTATCGCCCAGCTCTTGCGCCTTATCTCCCAACTCCTGCGCCTTGTTGCTCAAGTCCTCCAGAGTATTGGAGCTCGAGCTGTCGGTACCGCTTTGGCCGCCGGACGAGTTGCCATAGCTGTTCTTGTGCGTGAGCTGAACCTCCAGGTTGCCGCTGTCGTTATAGTAGGCATTCGTAACAACCCAGTTGGAATCGATGACGGGCGTTGAGCCATCGTCGGTCAGGATCACGGCGTTCGAAAGGTCGGCTCCGCGCGACTTGAGGAGCTTCTTGGCGTTGGACCAGTACTGCCCTGGGATATCGCTAAGATCGACGGTGCTAGACGAGGCGGACTCGGCTTGTTCGACAGTGGCATCGGCCGTTGAACTCCCTCGCTTGTTAAGCATGCCCGACACGATGGCAAACACAACCGACAGCGCAAAGAAGATCGCCAGTACGATGAGGATCTTCTTGATCACGCTCGACGAACGCGACGGCTTCTTCTCCTCGTCCTCGCCATATTGCGGAATCGACTTGGGGTACTCGCGATACGGCTCGCGCGACTCGTAGCGAGGCTGCGCCGTGCGAGGCATATACGTCGTCTGCTGAGGCTGCGGAATGGGATTCTGCGGCAGGTTGTCATAGGGATTCGGCGTCGAGGCAGCATAAGAATCCTGCGGCGTGTAATCAAACGGATCCGGAGCTGCGTTGCCATAGGGGCCTTGCGAAGATGCAGCGTAAGAATCCTGCGCCGTGTCGCCATAGCCCATAACCCGGGTGGGCTCGGCAGAAGGCTGCG
>CAVHBE010000012.1:6348-7943 GCA_963634045.1 Methanobrevibacter smithii | reverse complement strand
CGCGGCGGGGTCGGTATAACCGGAGTTGGGAACAACGCGGGTCGCATCGGCGCTATCGCCAGCCTGCGCGGAACCGTAGCCGCCCATCACGGTTGTCTTGTCCTGATCCATGCAACGATTCCTTTCCGTCGCGCGTGAGCCTCAAGTTATCCATGCATTCTACCCGCGCAAAAGCCTATGATGGGCAGAGTCCATCGGTATCTACAAGACATGCGCGGGCCTAAGGATTAAAAAGCCCCGCCGGGCCTTGTGGGCACGGCGGGGCGGACAAGCAGCTATGGACAGCAGACTTAGAACAGGCCGGTGATGTTGCCGTCGTTGTCGACGTCGATGTTCTCGGCCGCGGGAACCTTGGGCAGGCCGGGCATGGTCAGAACACTGCCAGTCAGCGCGACCACAAAGTGGGCGCCGGCGGAAACCTTGAGCTCACGCACCGTGATGCGGAAGTTCTCGGGAGCGCCCAGGGCCTTGGCGTTGTCGCTAAAGCTGTACTGCGTCTTGGCCACGCACACCGGCAGGTTGCCAAAGCCGTTCTCGCGCAGCTCGGCGAGCTGGCGTTTGGCAGCCGGCGTAAAGTCGACGCCGTCGGCGCGGTAGACCTTGGTGGCAACGGCCTCGAGGGCGTCGGCCACATCGGCACCGTCCTCGTAGGCAAACTTGAGCTCGCTCGGCTGCTCGATCAGGCGCATGACCTCATCGGCCAGGTCGAGCGCGCCCTCGCCGCCCTTGGCCCAGACCTCGGAAAGCTTAACGTTGACGCCGAGCTTCTGGCACTCGGACTCGATGAGCGCAAGCTCGGCCTCGGTGTCCGTCGGGAAGCGGTTGATGGCGACCACACAAGGCAGACCGTAGACATTCTGGATGTTATCGACGTGGCGCAGCAGGTTGGGCATGCCGGCCTTGAGGGCCTCGAGGTTCTCCTCGTTGAGGTCGGCCTTGGCGACACCGCCGTTGTACTTAAGCGCGCGGGCAGTGGCGACGACCACGACAGCGCTGGGGCGAACGCCCGTCATGCGGCACTTGATGTCGAGGAACTTCTCGGCACCCAGATCGGCACCGAAGCCGGCCTCGGTAATGGCGACATCGCCAAAGCGCATCGCCATACGCGTGGCCATGATAGAGTTGCAGCCGTGGGCAATGTTGGCGAAGGGACCGCCGTGGACAAACGCGGGCGTGCCCTCGAGCGTTTGCACCAGGTTGGGCTTGAGCGCGTCCTTAAGCAACGCGGCCATGGCACCCTGGGCCTTAAGGTCGCGGGCACGGACGGGCTCGCCGGCAAAGCTGTAGCCGACGACGATCTCACCCAAGCGTTCCTTGAGGTCGCTGATGCTCGTAGACAGGCACAGGATTGCCATGACCTCGGAGGCGACGGTGATATCGAAGCCGTCCTCGCGCGGCACGCCCTGAGCCTTACCGCCAATGCCGTCGATGACGTGGCGCAGCTGACGGTCGTTCATATCGACGACGCGCTTCCAAGTGATGCGCTTAACGTCAATACCGAGCTGGTTGCCCTGCTGAATATGGTTGTCGAGCATGGCGGCCAGCAGGTTATTGGCGGCACCGATAGCGTGGAAGTCGCCGGTAAAGTGCAGGTT
>CAVHBE010000012.1:0-6326 GCA_963634045.1 Methanobrevibacter smithii | reverse complement strand
GCCCTTAACGCCAAAGACGGGGCCGAGCGAAGGCTCGCGCAGGGCCACGGCACTCTTGACGCCGCGACGACGCAGGCCATCGGCCAGACCGATGGTCGTGGTGGTCTTGCCCTCGCCCGCAGGCGTTGGGTTGATAGCGGTCACGAGGACGAGCTTGGCCTGGTGATCGGTCGGCTCGTTGAGCAGTGAATAGTCAACCTTAGCCTTGTCGAAGCCGTACGGAATCAGGTGCTTTACGTCGACGCCGGCGTTCTTAGCCACCTCGGTAATGGGCAGCGGCGTGACAGAACGTGCGATTTCGATGTCAGTAGGCATGGGCGGTCCTTTCGTTACCGAATGAGAAAAAGACCAATTCAGCATAGCACGGGCGCGCAATAGTAAAACACCCGTAACCGATGAATGGCGATATGTTTACCCGATGCTCAGCGATAGCCTACAGACTAGCCAAAACAAAGCGCCCTAAACGGTAGGTTCAATCCCCAGGTGCTCAAAGGTGCGAAGCGTTGCCTGACGACCCTGAGGCGTGCGAATCATCAAGCCGCACTGCAGCAGATAGGGCTCATAGACATCCTCGAGCGTGCCCGGGTCCTCGCCCACCGCGCTGGCAAGGGTCGTAAGTCCCACGGCACGACCGGAGAACGTCTTAGCGAGCGTCTCCAAAATGCGAATATCCATCCAGTCCAGACCGAGTTCATCGATCTCGAAGAACTCAAGCGCCTGGCGACAGACATCGAGCTCGATGGGGCCGTTGCCGCGCACCTGTGCGTAATCGCGCACGCGCTTGAGCAGGCGGTTGGCAAGACGTGGCGTGCCGCGCGAACGCGAGCCGATCTCGAGTGCACTGGGATGGTCGATCGTCACGCCCAGGATAGTCGCCGAGCGCGTCACAATCTGCGCGAGCTCCTCGACCGTGTAGTAATCCAGGCGATATGAAATGCCAAAGCGGTCGCGCAACGGGCCGGTCAACATGCCTGAGCGAGTCGTTGCCGCCACCAGCGTAAACTTGGGAATATCCAGGCGAATCGAGCGCGCCGCCGGACCCTTGCCAATCACGATATCGAGGGCAAAGTCCTCCATCGCGGGGTACAGGACCTCCTCGACCGAACGGTTGAGGCGGTGGATCTCGTCGATAAACAGCACATCACCCGGCTGCAAGTTAGTAAGGATGGCCGCCAGGTCGCCCGTGCGCGCGATGGCGGGGCCACTCGTGGTCTTGATTTGAGCGCCCAGCTCGTTGGCGATAACGGTGGCCAGCGTGGTCTTGCCCAGGCCCGGAGGACCCGAGAAAATCACGTGGTCGAGCGTCTCGCCACGGTTCTGCGCCGCTTCGATCAACACGCGCAGGCTCTGCTTGATGTGCTCCTGGCCACAGTAGTCGTCCAGGCGCTGGGGGCGCAAAGTGCGGTCGACATCGAGGTCCTCGGCCGTCAGCTCCGAGCCCACCATGCGCTCGCCGTGCGCCATGGATGCCGCCGGCGAGTTGCCGGGCGTCGCCCACAGGTCCTGAGAGTCATCGGCTTCCCACATCACGCATCCATTCCGAGTCGCTTAAGCGCCGCGCCGAGCAGATCCTCGACACGCATATTCTGCCCATCATACCCGCTCAGGGCAACATCGGTCTCCTGCGGGCTAAAGCCCATGGAAAGGAGCGCCGCACGGGCGTCATCGATCGCCGAAGAAGCGGCGGCGGGAACCGGCATCGCAACCTGGCCGGGAATCACGTCGACCGGCACAAAGCCCTTATCCTTGGCAAAGGTGCTCTTGAGTTCCAGGATCAGGCGCTGAGCTGTCTTTTTGCCCACACCGGGTACCTTGGCCATGCCCTTGTCGTCCTCGGCCATCACCAGCGAATACAGCTGCCCCACGGTATAGGTGGAAAGCACGGCGAGCGCCAGGCGCGGGCCAACGCCCGAGACAGACACGAGCCGGTCGAACATCGTGCGCTCATCCTTTGAGGAAAAACCGAAAAGTGTCATGGCGTCCTCGCGCACCTGCATACGCGTGTAGAGGCGGACCTCGCCGCCGGGCGTCGGCAACGTGGCCGCAGTGCTGCCCGAAATGCCGAGCTCAAAGCCAACGCCCGACACATCGACGACAGCAGAGCTCATCGTGGCCTCGACAAGCGTTCCGTGGAGCTGGGAAATCATCAGTATCCGGTTCCTCTCTGTTGATAGAACTCGCCGCCGGTAAGCGCCCGGGTGCGGCTGAGGTTAACGTGGCAGATGGCGCAGGCCAGGGCATCGGCGGCATGGTCGGGATGCGGGTCGTGGTCGAGCTGCGTGAGCGTGCGTACCATGTAGGCGACCTGCCGCTTGTCCGCGGCGCCGGTGCCCACCACAGCTTGTTTGATCTGCATGGGCGTGTACTCGCCAATCTCGAGCGCGCACTCCGAAAGCGCCACGAGCGCAGCGCCGCGGGCATGCGCCGTGGGGATGGCCGAACGAACGTTGGCGCCAAAATAGATGCTCTCGACAGCAGCCGTGTCGGGTCGATAACGCTCGACGACATCCTTAAGATCATGGGCGATATGCGACAGGCGCACCGCGAGCGGGCTGCCCGCGCTGGTCTCGATGCAACCGTAGGCACGGCAGCGAACCTCGCCACGCCGCTCCTCGATAATCCCCCAACCCGTATGAGCCAAACCGGGGTCGATGCCCAAAATGACCAAGCCAACCTCCCCTCGCCACAAGCACAGCGCAAGACAAGGCCCCGCGCATCATTCACGAACGTCTGTTCTAGAATAACACAACAGCGACCGTATCTAGCAAGCAAGGTTGAACCATAGGTTGAGCATAAGTCAGCGAGCGAGTCCCTGCCGTGGCAAGGTGTCGCGAAAGAGGAGCGCCGCGTACTTCTGTACGCAAGCGACGGTTTGAGCGGCAGATTGCCCGGCAGGGGCTCGCGCAGCGTCGACTCGTTACGCGGTTTGGTAAAACCGCGTAACCTTGGCCCTATCCCATAGTTAGTTCTGCGAGAAAAAGGGGAATTGCCTCGGATCCACCGGCGGATGCGGCATCGGGCCACCCTGGGGACTACCTTGCGAGCCGCCCTGACCGCCCATCATCTTATCGATGGCGTCCTGAACCTCGCCCTCGAACTTTTTCATTCCCTCGTGCAAACGACGCTGACCGTCCTCAGAGCGCAGCTCCTCCATCTGCTCGGGCGAAATACCCAGTAGCTCGCCCAGCACGCCCATCATCTCGTTTCGCATGCGCTCGCTCGTATCCTCGTCAGCAAAACGGCGCACCTCGGCGCGCGCCAGCGAATCGACCGACATACGCTCCTTGCCATTAAGCCCCAGGTCGGACCACGCGAGCATGTACGGCCAGGAGCGCTCGGCAAACGAACGGGCCGAGACGATCGGCGCCGTCGGCAGCATGCGGCGGGCGGCCTCGCCCTGACGCACGAGCATCAGCAGCAGCGAGCAGGCCTCAGGCTTGCCAGCGGCCATCGGGATGTCGTCGAAAGATCGATTGCGGTCCACGTGCGCCTCGAGCGCGCCATCGACCTCACCCGGCTCAAGCCCGCCGAGCAGCTGTGCCGCGCGGTCGAGCATATCAACCGGACCGTCGAGCGTTGAGAGCGCCTGCGCCAGCACTCGCTCCATACAATCTTCCACCGCGTTGAGCGTCACGAGCTCTTGGGGCACCACGGCAGACGAGCGGTTGCGCACACGTGCCACAAACTCAAGCGTCGACAGGTACACATCGCCAAAGGGCGCGTAATCGCCCTGGTAGCCGCCGCAAAGCGCCGGCGCCGCCAGCGCGTATTCGGTTTTGGACAGCGGGCTCAGCGCCATCGCACCCAGCTCGAGCGCCGTGTCCTCCAGCATGAGACCCAGCGTGCGCGAGCGCAGGCGCTCGGCATCGCCCGCCGACACGTCGCGATCGAGCACACGCGCCGCATCCGGTGCATCGCGCTCGACAGTGCGAATGTGTAAACGCTCGGCGATGGCGCGAACGGCGGCACAGCGGGCAGCCTCGGCCTCTTCCTGCGCCGGCGTAAAGATACGGTTGCGCCCCAGCACCAGGCCAATCACATTGCGCGGGCCCAGAGCGTCGACGGCCAGCGCCGCCAGCAGGGACGACGGCAAGTCGCCCTCGAGTGCCACCACAGCACGCGACGCACCGTGGGCTCGGGCGTTGTCGCGCACGGCGAGCACCAGCGCCTGCCACAGCCACTCCTCGGAACGGAACTCGGGCAGTTCGTGATCTTCCAGGGCATCGAGCATCACGCCGCGCTGAATCTCCTGAACCAGCAGGCTCTCCTCAAAACACGGCGCCTGGGCCACCACGCGACCGCAGTCGTCGAGCACAAACGAACCGCCGGTATACACCGACTCGTCATAGGCACCGACCGGTGCCATGCAGGCAAACCACACGCTGCGCTTGGATGCGATCTTGCGGTAGGCGCCGCTGCGAACGGCGGCAATGGCGGCAGTCTCGCGGTCGGTCATGTCAAACGCGTTGAATTGGAAATACGCGATGAGGTCGACGCCGGTCGGCAACATCTCGAGCTCGCGGTCCAAGTCAAAAATCACGGCGATGCGCACGCCGTCCACGTCGAACACCGGCGGCGCCCAACGCGTGTCGTTGTTCTCGCCACGCTGCAGGGCAATGCTCGAACGCGCCGGCACCACATGACCGTCCTTGAGCATCATGTAGTCGAGCAGCGGCTGGCCCTCAAACGAAACCGCCGCGGGCACGATGCAGATCATGTCAAGCTCCTGGATACGCTCGGCGACACCAGTCAAACCGGCAAGCACGTCGTGCTCAAAGTCGGCAGCGCCCACCAGGCCACCGGGCATGGCGCCCATAAAGAGCGGAGCCGGAACGCACAGCACGCGCGCCCCGCGCTCGCGGGCCAGACGAGCCTGGTCCTCGATGCGGCCGCAAATGCCCTCAATATCACCCAGGCGCATATCGATCTGTGCAAGCGCGAGCTTCATGGCCCAGCCCTTTCCGTCGTAAACCATCGAAATCGTAGTAAAAGCGCCGGCCGCATAATGCAGCCGGCGCTTGCATGTGCATATGCTAGCTATGATACCCCGAGCGGGGGCGCGCTCCTAGAATGTCGCGGACCACAGCCCGTGCAGGTTGCAGTAGGCATAGACGGTACCGGTCTTGGAGCCGCCCGCGAAAAACGTCGCGGGTTTCATGCCGGGCTCAAGGTAATGGACCTCTAAGCGGCCCTCGACCTCAAGGGCGATCCACTCAATGTAGTGCTCGGGCAGGCTGGGGTGCTCGACCGAGCCAACGCGTGCGCGAATCACGTGACCGTCGCGCTCGGTCTCGACAACAGGCACGTGCTTCTCGTGCGCCGCGTCCTCAGTGTTTGCAGTCAGTTCCGTGCAACCGGCAGGGGTCGCAACGTCGTCGCCAAGGGCGGCGATGAGCTTGCCGTCGGGGTCCTTAAAGAATTTCGCCATGATGTTCTCCTTTGCTGATGTGCCAATGTTCTTGATGGTTCTTATGCCCAAAGGCAGACAAACCATCCACGGCATTGCAAATGAACACATAACGGATCAGGCAAGCGGTCGGGCCAAAATGCGTCGACCGTCCTGCCCACTCCAGCAGTCCCACCCCGCGCGCGGCTAGCGCCCGTCGCCGCCCAGCAGCGCCAGAACATCTTCGCGGGTAAACAACGCCGACGAGATGCCGTCGCCGCCGAGTACGCTGTTGACCAGGTCGCGCTTGGACTCCTGCATCTGCATAATGCGCTCCTCGATCGTGTCCTTGGCGATGAGCTTGTACACGGTCACGGTATGCTGCTGGCCAATACGATGCGCACGGTCGGTCGCCTGGTCCTGCGCGGCCACGTTCCACCACGGGTCGTAGTGAATGACTACATCGGCCGCCGTCAGGTTAAGGCCCACGCCGCCCGCCTTGAGCGAAATCAAAAAGACCGGAACCTCGCCCGCTTGGAACTGCGCGACCATCTTGGCGCGGCTCTCCTTAGACGAAGCGCCCGTGAGCTTAAGGAAGGCGATGTCCTCCTTGGCCAAGCGCTTGCCGATGATATCGAGCATACCCGTAAACTGGCTGAACAACAGGATGCGATGTCCGCCGTCGAGTGCGCCGTGCACGAGCTCCATGCACGTATCGAGTTTGGCGCTCCCCGCCTTGTAATCCTCGTAGTGTAGACGCGGGTCGCAGCAGATCTGGCGCAGCTTGGTGAGCTCAGCGAGCACCTTGAGCTTGTCTTTCTTAAACTCGGATGACTCGCGGTGCTGCACCTGCTGGGCGATGCGGTCCTGGTTGGCCAGGTAGAGCTTGCGCTGCTCGCCGGTGAGCTGCGCCATGACCGTATCCTCGATCTTCTCGGGC
>CAVHBE010000011.1:4833-6625 GCA_963634045.1 Methanobrevibacter smithii | reverse complement strand
CGCGTGGAGACCGATGCCCTGTTGGGCAAGGTGCTCTACACCACGAGCTGCGCCATGAAGAACTCTTTCGCGATGAACGACAACGTGAGGTAGGGATTTCTCGTCGATCGAATAGCGCTAAAACGCTTTGTCGCTTTCGCTCAATCTTGGGTACAAGAACGCCAATGCAGTTGTTTGTGATTGGAGATAACCATGGTTATGAAACTCGATCAGCTTGTTAACGGCGCCATTAACGTGGGCTTTGGCGCTGCCGCCGTTGCTGTCGAAGGCGGCAAGAAGGTCCTCGACGACCTTAACACCAAAGGCGAGCAGGTCCGCAAGGACACCGCCACTCCCGATATCGCCCGCAGTGTGTCCGACATGTTCGAGCAGGCCGGCGGCACCATCTCCGACCTGACCGAGCGCTTGGGCATGCAGGGCGAGACCGCGGCCCAGCGCGTGCTCGACGAGCTCATTCTGGCTCGCGTCCGCGTTATGACCGCCCCCGAGCGCACGGCCTTCCTGGCCCATGTGCGTGACATCGTCGATTCGGTCGAGGACAACGTGACCTCGGTGCCCGTCGAGTCCGTTGAGCCCGACGATGCGAAGGATACCGAAGAGGCCGAGTAGCAGCGCAGATGGCAGATTCCACCACCGATTACAACAATCTAGATCCCTTGGGTGACGAGGCGGCGGTTGTCGACGAGGTCGATGCCGCCGTCTCGGGCGCTCGCAAGAAGCCGCGCGCTGTCGATATGGTGCCCGAAGAGCCCGACGCGATGGCGCCGGACGAGGAATACCAGCTCACGCCGGCGGGTCGTCGCGAGCGCATTGGGCAGATTGTTCGCTTGGTCAAAAAGTACCGTGTGTGGGATAACCTCACGCCGGTTCGCTTGCGCCGCCTGCTCGAGGAGCTCGGCCCCATGTTCGTCAAGATGGGGCAGATTCTGGCCAATCGGTCCGAGATTCTGCCGCAACGCTTTTGCGACGAGCTGCGTCGTCTGCGCTCCGACGTGGAGCCGGTGCCGTACGAGGTGGTGCTTCGCTGTCTGGAGGAAGAATACGGCCTGCGCCTGGGGGAGATGTTCGATGCGATCGACCCCAACCCGCTCGGTAGCGCATCGCTTGCGCAAGTGCACCGCGCTCGTCTGGTGACGGGCGAGGACGTAGCCGTCAAGGTGCAGCGCCCCGGTGCGCAGCAGGTTATGGCGCAGGACATCGATATCATCCGCTCGGTGGTGCGTATCGTTTCCAAGTTCGTCAACACCGATCAATTCGTTGACCTGCACGGCGTAGTCGAGGAGTTGTGGACCTCGTTTCGCGAGGAGACCAACTTTTTGGCCGAGGCCAAAAACCTCAACGACTTCTACGAGTTCCATAAGAGTGTTCATGGCGTGACGTGCCCTAAATCCTATCTGGACCTGTGCACCGAGCACGTGGTGGTTATGGACTACGTCGACGGCATTTCGATCGCCGATCCTGAACGCTTGGTGGCCGAGGGCTATGACTTGGAAAAGATCGGTGCCGCAATCGTCGAGGACTACTCGACGCAGGTGCTCGATGACGGCTTTTTCCATGCTGACCCGCATGCGGGAAACATCATCCTCAAGGACGGCATCGTTTACTTTATCGACTTGGGTATGGTCGGACGCATGTCGAGCCACGACCGCGGTATCGTCAAGGACATGATTTTCGCCGTGGCCGAGGGTGACGTGCCCAAGCTCAAGGATTCGCTCATGCGCTTTGCCGTGACGCGCGGCGATTCGGCCGAGCTTGACCATTCGGCCTTTTTGTCCGATTTGGACTTTATCGT
>CAVHBE010000011.1:0-4823 GCA_963634045.1 Methanobrevibacter smithii | reverse complement strand
GCCTTGACCTTAAGGACCTAGATATCGGTGAGTTTTTGACCTCGCTGTTAAACCTCGCGCGCAAAAATGACGTTGAGTTGCCGAGCGTGGTGACAATGTTCGCCCGCGGCATGGTGACGCTCGAGGGCCTGTTGACCGAGTACATGCCTAACGTCAACATGATCCAGATCATCCAGACGCACATCAAAAACGAGAAGAGCACCTACGCCCGCATGCGCGAGATGAGCCGCGACTTTGCAGCGAGCAGTTATCGCGCGGCGAAGGGCTCGCTCGAGGCGGCCGAGTATCTGGGCTTGGCTTCGCGCATGCTCACACGCGGCCAGCTTAAGGTGAACACGCAGATCATGAGCAGCGATAAGGCGCTGCGACAGCTAGGTGGGATTATCGACCGCATGTCGATGGCTATCGTTATCGCCGGCCTGTTTATCGGTTCGTCGGTGGTGTACTACGCGCGCATCGAGCCGGTTGTCCTCGGCATTCCGGTCATCGGCTTCTTTGGCTACGTGAGCGCGCTGGTGCTGGCGCTTATGCTGGGCCGCAATATCTGGCTCAACAGTCACGGCGGCAAGCACTAGAGGCTGCGGCCGTCACCGCATTTTCCTATCGCAAACAATAGCTTTTACCTTGGGCTTCGCCTGCGTGCGAGGCCCTTTTGCGTGATACCATTTTGACGGTAATAATCGATGGCCTAGATGGTGGTGCGGAGACGCACGAATGCGCGGTTATCCTGCGCATTTGGGAGAATCGGGGTGCAAGTCCCCGGCTGTACCAGTAACCGTAATTCCTCTTGGCTCGGGATGCTCGCGTCGCAGATCGGACGATGTGCCCGAGTCGTTAAGGTTAAGTCGGATCGCCTCCCGTCTTGCATGCGGCTGCGGCTTTTGCCGCCGGTGTGCATAGGGCTCTGGAGGGAAGGGGGTCCCGATGGGGGAACTCGAGCGCATCATGCGCGATGACGTGGGGCAGTCTCAAGGCAACGCTCCAAGTACAGACAATGGGGGACAAATGGATATGTTGGAGGATGAGCGCGAGCGCGCCTCGTTGCATCGCCGTGGCGCGATTGCGCGCGGTGTAGCCAAGCGCGGCCTGGTGGCATTCCTGGCCTTCGCGATGGCCTTTGGCACCACGCCGGCTCAGCTGTGGGCCGAGGGCGCCGAGGGCATTGCCGAGGCTGTGGCTCAGACTGCGACGCCGGGCGAGGACGCAGCGCTTGCGGGCGGTACCGCTGAGCAGAGCGGCGCCGAGGTTTCGGATTCCGAGGGCGCGCCTGCAGCTAGTGCAGCCATAACAGAGGCAGCAACTGGCGACGAAGGCTCGGCGACGGGGGAGAGCCCTGCCACGAGCGAGCAGTCTTCGACGGCATCCGCTGGCCAAGCGGGACCTGCCGCCGCGGCTGCCGTTCAGACAGAGAACCCGACAGAAACCGGCGATGTCGCCAAGAAGCAGGTTGAGGTCTCGTTCTCGATTATCGGCACCGATGCTGACGGCAAGGCTCAGACCTGGGTGGCACCTACGCAGCTCAAGCTCGACGAGGGCGCGACGGCTGCGGATGCCTTCATTAAGCTGCAGGAGAAGACGGGCTTCAAGGCGAAGTACGAACCGAACACGGCATACGGTTTCTACCTCGAAAGCATCACATCCCCGAGCGATGGTCGCACGCTTGCCTACGATCCGACGACTTATGCCTTCTGGCAGTTGTTCGTCGACGGCGCGTCTTCCTCGGTTGGCGCGAGCAGCGTCAAGCTCACCCAGGGGCAGAAGATTGAGTTTGCCTATACGGCTGGTAGCTCGTCCCCTGTCGTTAAGGACCAGGTTGCCGCAAATGTGACCGTCATTGGTCGCGATGCCCAAGGCAAGACTCAGACTTGGGTCGATAATGCGCAGTATGTGGTGACGTCCGGTTCGAGCGCGCTTGATCTTACGAAGGTCGCACTCGAGGCGAACGACATTGACGCCGTTGCTGCGGGCTCCTTCATTCTGAGCCTTAAGTACAACGGTGTTGAGCTGGGTACGCCCCAAGATTATTCGACCTATTGGCAGCTGTTCATCAACGGCAAGTCGAGTGACTATACGGCGGACAATGTCACCATCCATGCCGGCGATACCGTCACGTGGTTCTACGGTGGCTGGGGCGACCAGTTGCCGTCCGATTCTGTCCATGCTTCTGTTCAGGTTCTCGGTAAGGACAAGGACGGCAAGCAGCAGGTTTGGGCTTCGACGGGTCAGACGAGTCTCAAGGCAGGCTCCACTGCCAAGGATCTCCTTGAGCAGGTCGGCCTTACTCTCGATGCTGGCGAATCGTCTTGGGGCTGGTTCCTCAACGGCATTTATTCGCCCTTCGATGGTAAGTCCTATTGTGGCTATGATGCTGCGACCAATAGCTATTGGCGCTTCTACGTAAATGGCAAGTTCGCCGACGTTGGCGCCGGTGCCTACAAGCTCCAGGAGGGTGACGCCGTCACCTTTATGTATGGTGCTGACGCCGATGCCCTCCCCGGTCAGGTGCTTGGATCCGCCGATGTTATCGGTCCCGATGTCAACGGGAACAATACGCGTTGGGGCACGGCAAGCAATGTTTCTCTGCCCGAAGGCTCCACGGCCCAGAACCTTATTGAGGCAGTTCTGAAGGCCAAGGGCGTTGCGTACAACGGCTCCCAGAGTGGTGAGTACTGGTTCCTGAATTCCATTACTTCGCCGTTCGATCACAAGCCGTATGGTTGGGATGCTGCGACCAATAAATATTGGCATCTGTATATCAACGGAGAGCCCTCCTTACTCTGCGCCAATCAGATTACGCTCAAGAGCGGCGATAAGGTCACGCTTGCCTATACCACCGATAATTCGCCCATGCCCGATCCCGACAAGATTGTCGTGGATCCGAGCGCGACGACTCCTGATTGGGATGCCGAGTGGGCCGGCTACGGCAACAGTGGCAACGGTTCGACCGTAACGGATGCCAAGACGCCTGCGCAGGCCGCCGGTCTTAAGTGGGCCTTCGATTGGAAGGCCGAGTCTGGTCAGCAGTATGCCAACTGCAGCGAGCCTGTCATTGCTAACGGCTTTGTGTACATCGCGACCGATAACGAGCTCATTAAGATCGATTCGTCCACGGGCAAAAAGGTTGCCTCTGCGCCGCTTGCCTCCAAGGTGAGCTATACCTCTCGTCCGATCTATACCAATGGCCTTATCATCGTTCCGCTCAACGGCGGTGCGGTCCAGGCGATTACTGCAGACAAGCTGATCTGCAAGTGGCTGACGCCTGGTTTGACGGACTTGACGCAGAGCTCCTGCACCGTCGTTCCGGACGGCGAGTACGTCTATGTAGGCTCGGTCGATATTTCGTATGACGAGAATTACAACGCGACCTACGGCAACGGCTCCTTTGCGCGCATTAAGATTGCCACGGGCGAAGTTTCTTGGCAGAACATCGACCCTGCCGAGGGCTATTACTGGACTGGTGCGGCTTTGACGGATAAGTATGCCATCGTTCCTACGAGCGCAGGTACGCTTAAGTGCATTGATAAGGCAACGGGTGATGTCGTTTCGACCATAAAGCTCGGCGCCCTTGCGAACGCTGACTGCGTCGCCGATCCGTCCAATGGCTCGACCTTCTATCAGATGACGCACGACGGAAAGCTCCATGTGATTTCGCTTTCGGCGAAGGGTGTGCTGAGTGAACAGAAGACGGTTGATCTGGGCCTTACGAATAATCTGAGCGCCCCTGCGGTGTCTGGTGACAATCTGATTGTCGGCGGACAGACGGCTACTGGCTCTGCTCTGGTTCTCTATAACCTGAAGACGGGTAAGACCACGATGGTCGCTGCTGCCGACGGCAAGGCGCTGCCGGCTGGCCTCAACGGTATTGCTGCTACTCCGCTGGTGAGTGTTCAGGGCGGCAAGACCTATGTGTACTTCACCGTTAACAGCGCGGATAGCAAGGATTACGTCAACTACTCTGCTGGTGGTGGCGTGTATCGCTATACGCTCGGCGATGCAGAGGCGACGCAGATTTATGATGCGGCTGGCCATTACCAGTACTGTGACTCTCCGGTCATTGCCGATGCTTCTGGCAATCTCTACTACATTAATGATTCGGGCACGCTGTTTAAACTTGGAGCTGTCGAGTCTTGGACGGTTGCCTTTAACTCCAACGGCGGGTCTGCTTGCGACACTAAGTTTGTTGCCACGGCCGATGGCAAGCTGGTCAAGCCGGCCGATCCGACGCGCGATGGCTACACTTTCGGCGGTTGGTATACCGATGAGGCTTGCACGCAGGCGTATGACTTTAGCACGCCGGTGACGGCCGATCTGACGCTGTATGCCAAGTGGACCAAGAATGCCGTTAACCCTGGCGGTAATGGCGGCGCTGGTTCGAATGGCGGCGGCGGTTCTGGTATCGGTACTGGTTCCGGCACTGGCGCTGGCACTGGCACGGGTTCCGGCTCCGGCTCGAAGGGCGGCGCTGTCGCCCCGGGTCATAAGCCGACGACCAAGACGACGGTGTCGACCAAGACCGAGACCAAGGACAACAAGTCCGACAAGAAGGACTCCGATAAGTCCGATAAGAAGGACGAGAAGAAGTCTGACAAGAAGTCTGACAAGAAGGACAGCAAGTCCGACAAGAAGTCCGATTCCAAGTCCGATACGGGTGCTGCTTCTACGATCACTGCTAAGAAGTCCTCTAGTGCTTCCGAGCAGGAGACTGGCACCAACCCGCTCGCTATTGTTGGCGTTGCCGCCGGCGTGATTGGCCTCGCGCTCATCGCCGTCTTCGTGCTGACCAAGCGCGGCAAGGGTGACGGTAATGCCCGATAAGCCCAAGG
>CAVHBE010000010.1:0-2761 GCA_963634045.1 Methanobrevibacter smithii | reverse complement strand
CGTGCATCGAGGCACACGATATTCCCGGCAACATCGCCGCGCCGCGCCTGCGCGTGACGCGTACGTACGAGATCTCCGCACCGGTGGCTTGCCATCATTGCGAGGATGCCCCGTGCGCGAAGGCCTGTCCTACGGGCGCCTTGTTCTTTGATCCAAAGAACCATCGCATCGGCGTCAACGAGGACAACTGCATCGGCTGCAAGAGCTGCGTCATGGCATGCCCCTTTGGCGCCGTGAGCGTGGCGACCACGCAGGTCCCCGTCTTGATGGGTGACGTGCGAGTGGGTTCGCAGACTAAGAGCTTCGTGCTCAAGTGCGACCTGTGCGTGGACCGTCCCGGCGGTCCGGCGTGTGCCGAGGCGTGCCCGACCAAGGGTCTCACCCTGGTAGACGATGAACGCCTGGCAGAACTGACTGCCGAGCGTGCCCGCGCCACCATCGAAAACGAGGCGTAAGCGTCGGGGCGACAGGCCCAATGATTGTCAAATAAGTACCGAGTATTCGGTAGCAGAGAAAGGAAGGAGGGTGTCATGGAGAAGCATAAAGTGATCTGCCCGTATTGCGGCGCCGGTTGCCAGTTTAACCTCTTGGTCCAAAACGGCCAGGTCGTGGGTACCGAACCGCTCAACGGCATCACCAACCAGGGCGAGCTGTGCCTTAAGGGCATGAGCGGCTACGACTTCATCAACGACACCAAGATCTTGACTCCCCGCGTACTGCACCCGATGATCCGCCGCACCAAGGGCGCGGATCTTGAGCGCGTAAGCTGGGACGAGGCACTGGATTTCACCGCATCTAAGATGCAGGCCATAATTGACGAATATGGTCCTAACGCTGTCATGACCACCGGCTCTTCGCGAGGCGGCGGCAATGAGGCGAACTACGTCATGCAGAAGTTTACGCGTGCGTGCATCGGCACCCACAGCGTGGACAACTGCGCCCGTACTTGACACGGCCCTACTGTCCTCGGTCTGATGGACACGGTTGGTTCAGGTTGCATGTCATGCTCCATCCCCGGTATGGAGGATGCGGGCTGCATTTTCCTCTTCGGCTATAACCCTGCCGATTCGCACCCCATCGTCGCAAGGCGTATCGTGCGAGCCAAAGAAAAGGGTTGCAAGATCATCGTCGCCGATCCGCGCCATATCGAAACCGCGCGTATCGCCGATCTCTACCTTCCGATCAAGAACGGTTGCAACGTTGCGTTCCTCAACGCCTTTGCCAACTGCTTGGTCAACGATGGCCTCTACGACAAGGAATTCGTCGCCGAGCACACGAACGGCTTTGACGAGTGGTGGGAGACCATCAAGAACTACACTCCCGAATCCGTACAGGACATCACGGGTGTCGAGCCCGCGTTGATCCACCAAGCTGCCGAGATGTACGCCACGGCGAAGCCCTCTGCCATCATTGGCTGGGGTATGGGCGTATGCCAGCAGAAGCAGAACCTGAAGACGGTGCACACCATCGCCTCCATCGCCTGCGTTGCCGGTCAGATCGGCAAACCCAATTCCGGCCTCGCGCCCGTGCGCGGTCAGAACAACGTCCAGGGCTCCTGTGATATGGGCATGCTGCCCAACCTGTACCCTGGCTACCAGAAGGTCACCGACCCGGCTGTGCGTGCCAAGTTTGCCAAGGCTTGGGGCGTGCCCGAGGAAAAGCTCCCGCTCGAGGAGGGCTACAAGCTCACCGACCTGGGCCACCTGGTCGACGAGGGTAAGGTGCACTGCTTCTACAACTACGGCGAGGACCCGGTGCAGACCGAGCCCGATTCGGCCGGCATGCGCAAGACGCTCTCCGAGCTGGATCTGTTCATCTGCCAGGACATCTTTATGACGCAGACGACCATGCTCGCCGACGTCATCCTGCCCGCTACCTCTTGGGGCGAGCACGAGGGTGTCTTTACCGCATCCGACCGTAGCTTCCAGCACTTTGACGCGGCCGTTCCGCCCAAGGGCGAGTGCCGTCACGACTGGGAGATCTTCGCGGACCTGTCTACGCGCATGGGCTACCCCATGCACTACGACAACACCGAGCAGATCTGGAACGAGTGCATTAGCCTGTGCCCCAACTTTGTGGGCGCGACCTACGAGAAGATGGCTCCCGAGGGCGGTTACGCCCAGTGGCCCGTCAAGAGCACCGATGTGAACGACCACGGTACGCCCGACATGTTCGCTGGTGGCAAGTTCACCACCAAGGACGGCCGCGCCAACCTGATGGCACACGACTGGGAGGCGCCCTCCGAGCTTCCCGACGATGAGTACCCGCTCATTCTGTGCACCGTCCGCGAGGTCGGCCACTACAGCTGCCGCTCGATGACCGGCAACTGCAAGACGCTGGCACTGCTTGCCGACGAGCCCGGCTTTGTCCGCATGAATCCCGCGGACGCCCAGGCACGCGGCATCAAGAATGGCGACATCGTCTCGATCCACAGCCGCCGCGGCCAGGTATACAGCCGCGCCGACGTGAGCGACCGCATCAACAAGGGCACGGTCTATATGACCTACCAGTGGTGGATCGGCAAGTGCAACGAGCTGACCATGCACAAGGTCGACCCGGTCTCGCATACGCCCGAGGACAAGTTCTCCGCCTGCCAGGTCGACGCTATCGCCGACCAGGTCTGGGCCGAGGGCGAGGTCGAGCGTCAGTACACCGAGCTCAAGCAGGCTCTGGTGGACGCCGCCGCTCCCCAGGACGTTGAGCCTGGCGCCGCCAAGTTCGACGACGAGACGCACGTGAATCAAATCGTGTAGTCCCGTTC
>CAVHBE010000009.1:0-2908 GCA_963634045.1 Methanobrevibacter smithii | reverse complement strand
ACGGGGGCTTTTCTTTTACGCCGCCGCTGCATGGATTCGAACCTCGGTCGAGGCGCGGGCGTCTTAATCAGCATTCCGTAAAATTTTTCCAAATTGTCGCTTGACCCATCGAGGGGTCACGTGCATAATAATCCGTGCGTTGCGGCGTTACCTCAGCTGGATAGAGGGTCTGACTACGAATCAGAACGTCATAGGTTCGAATCCTATACGCCGCACCATTTGAGATTAAAGCTCCCGGCAACGGGGGTTTTCTTTTAGGCGGACGCCGCATGGATTCGAACCTCGGTCGAGGCGCGGGCGTAAAGAAAACGCGGAGCGTTTTTAGCCCGCGGGCGAGCACGCCGGCAGGCGGGCGAAGCCGGTGCGGATCCGCGCAGCGGATCCGTGGAATCCTATACGCCGCACCAATTGAAATTGAAAGCCTCCGGCGACGGGGGCTTTTCTTTTACGTAAACACCGCATGGATTCGAACCTCGGTCAAAGGGGACTATTTCTCATCGACTCGTGTAAGATTTCGAGTATGCGCCTCGGTGAGCCCGTGGCGCGCTCTTTCTTTAGACGGCCGATCAGGGTGATATTTCGTGGCAGAGCGTCCGACATACAAGCTCAGGTTTCTCGATCCCAAAAAGCGCTTTCCGGCCATGCCCGAGCAGCCTGCGGGACGCTCGTATGGCGTGGTTTGGAAGCTCTTTGGCGAGGACCCGCATGAATCATGCTATGTCGTCGAATTCGTCGGCAAAAGCCATGTGTCGCTTTTGGGCTACGTGAGCGTTTCGGGTGAGGTCTATAAGGTGGACCGTCCCGTTAACGAGATGTCGCTGCCCGACGATCCCGACATGCAACTGATTCTCGACGAGTCCGATTCCAACATCGGTGAGATTGCGGTCAGGGGTGCCGATGGGACGATGCGCTCCCGGGCGCGAGTCATCGGCTCTCCCGAAGGAACCATGCGCGAACAATCCGATCGCGAGACGTGGAATTCGACGCGCAGCCTTCGCTACGGCGAGTTCATGGCCTCGATGTTCTTGCGTTACGTGATATTCGCCGATTCTGAAAACTCCATCTCAAGCACGGCAAACGGTGACGGCCTCGACGAGGGCATGAAAAATGCCGTCGACAAGATCAAACTTGTAAAACTCCCCGAGCCGGTTGAGGTACTGCTGGGTTTTGATTCCACGCCGCTGCCCGATGCAATTGAAACGTTGCTCTACCGTATTGACCATACAGATAATCCAAGTGGCATTGAGCGCTATGCCGCCGCTTTGATGGGCGAAGTTAATCTGCCACGCCTGCGCACCATAGCGGCTAAAACCGAAATGAGCCTGGCGCGCATCGATCGCTCGAGGCTCTTCTATCTCAATTTTGACCGTAGCCTGCTGGACCAGGACGAGATCGATACCCTGCTTGCCGTCGAGTGCCGCCTGAACCGCCTATCGGGCATCCTTGAGCGTATTGGAGCAGGGTTGGGCCCCGTTGCCTCGTCGCCAAGCTTTGAGGGCTGCTCGCTCTTCGACCTATGGCATATCAGCAAGACGACAAACGACGTTCCTCGCTTGCTCGAAACGCTGTCGAATGACAACCCGTGGGCCAAGCCGGGGACGGTTGCGTGCCAGCCGGGTGGAGAGTGGGACGTTCGCACCCGCTTTGCACGTATCGTAGAAGCGCTCAACGTGGTCACGCGGCTCGATTACACCTATCGAGCGAACGTCGCCGAGGGCATCATGCTGGTGCGATTTGGCCGCACGGTTGTCGATGCTATGCCGCGGCGCGAATACGATGCTCAAGATGACGCCTGGCGCGAGGTAGATGAGCCTAAGCGCGCAGCATGGGCCACCGAGCACGATGCGCGTATTGCGCTTACACTCGCGGCGGCTTGCTTTGCTTCGGGTGCTCGCATCACGCGCTGCTACGTGCAGATTGCGGCTCCCGACGGCGAGCAGGGCGAGCGCGTTGTTAAAACGTACTCCTTTGGCCGTGCGGCTTATCTGGCCGATTGCGTTTCTGTCGCCAAGGATCTTGAGAGCATGGATATGGACGACATGCCCTGCAAGCATTTGCTCGAGGCATATGAGGCAGATGCGCCGGACATGATTGAGCCTGCAGAGGTTCACGCCCGACCACGCGATGACCATCGTCCATTGCCGCCTGCGCTTCGCGATCTGCTGCTCGCTGATACGGCTGACGAGCTTGAGGTCATGGAGGAGGACAGCGATCCGTATGTCGCCCGTGTCGTCGAGCTGCGCGAGCAATCCAAAGTTGACCGAGCCGGTGCTTTCGAGGGCTTTTCTCGCCTTGTCGAGGAGCTGGAAGCCAAGTGTACTGTTGCTGAGCTTTTGGCGACGGGCCCAGTGCAGACCCAGTTCTGCGACAACCAGCTGGTGCGCATGGTGCTGCCGGTGATGGAGGAGGACCGTTCCGTGCGTATCCTTCGCGCTCCCGATGCGCTGTATTTTGCCCAGCACGAGATTTGCAGCTTTTACGCCGAACAAGAGGACTTTGAGCGTGCGCTGCCCGAGGTGCGCCGTCTCTACGACTTGGCGCGCTCGTCCATGCAGTCTCACTTTGCCCTGATTAACGTGCTAGCACGCCTGGAGCGTTATGACGAGATTATCGAGGTAGCGCGTCACGGCCTGCGCATTGCCAGCGACCGGCCTTCGATCGGTTACCTGTTCTATCGCCTGGCATTCGCCTACTGGAACTGCGACCAGCTCGAGCTGGCGCTGGCATGTTATCGCCTGGTGCCGCGCGGCGAGGAGTCGGGCGGCAGTGCGCAGGAGGAAATGCAGGGCCTTATGAACGAGATGGGCGTCATCAAACCGCCCACGTTTGAGGAGGCTGTCGAGACCATCCGCAAGGCAGGTCTTGAGCTGCCGCCGGTGCCCGCCGTGACCAATCAACTTGCGGATGC
>CAVHBE010000008.1:0-3188 GCA_963634045.1 Methanobrevibacter smithii | reverse complement strand
GTGCTGCAGACGCTGCGCCAGCCCATCGAACGAGGCTACGTCAGGATCGTACGCGTCGACGGGGCTTTTACCTTCCCGTCGCGCTTTCAGCTGCTGGCTGCGAGTAATCCCTGTCCCTGCGGCTTTTTGGGCGATCGCGAGGTACCGTGTCGCTGCTCGGCGGCGATGGTTGAGCGCTATCGGTCTAAACTGCGCGGTCCTTTGGCCGACCGTATCGACATGATGATCGATGTGACCCGTCCCGACCCCCAAGTGATTATCGAGGGCGCGGAGGGTATGTCGTCGGCCGAGCTACGTGACTACGTTGTGCGCGGTCGCGCTTTTCGCGCTTGGCGCGAATCCCGTATGGACGATGCGGATGCCGAGGCCGAGGATGACGAGACGCGGTCCATTGACGGCGTCGTTTCGACCTTCGAGCTCGATGATGCGGCGGAGAAGTGTGTGCTCGGCCTATCCAAACGCACGCATCTCACAGGGCGTGGCATCGTGCGCCTGGTTCGCATTGCGCGCACGATCGCAGATGTCGCCGAGAGCGAGCAAGTGACGCAGGACCACGTGCTCGAGGCGGCGATGTACCAGGGAAGGAGGGACCAATGATGGCCGAGGGGACCTTCGAGCTGCATCCAGGTGATGCGTTGTATCCCGGGACCGTTTTGGAGCTTTCTGATGTACCCCAGACGCTTTATGTGCGCGGCAACCCCGAGGTGCTTTCGACGCCCGCGCTCTCCATCATCGGCGCGCGCAAGGCCTCGCCGTATGGTCTTGCCGTGGCAGAGCTTGCGGCAAAAGTGGCGGTTGATGCGGGCGTGACGGTTGTTTCGGGCGGCGCGGTCGGTTGTGACCAGGCCTCGGGTTGGGCTGCGGTCAACGCCGGCGGCAAACACGTCGTGGTGCTGGGGACGGGCGCCGACGTGGTCTACCCGCGTTCGAGCGCGGGGCTTATTACTCGCACGCTTGATACGGGCGGCGCGGTCGTGTCGATCTCTCCGTGGGGCATGGGTCCGCGCAAGTTTGCTTTTCCGCGCCGCAATCGCGTGATCGCGGCCCTGTCGCAAGCCCTCTTTGTGTCCGAGGCAGGTATGCCTTCCGGGACGTTTTCTACAGCCGAGGCTGCTATGGATTTGGGGCGCGAACTTCTTGCCGTGCCGGGGTCGATCCTATCGCCCGAGTCGCGTGGCACGAATTACCTCATTGCGAACGGTGCCTGCTGCATCATCGACGAGGAATCTATCGAGATGGCTATCTCACGCATCTACGGCACCCTGCGCTACTCGCGCCCCGATGCTCCCGGCATTGCCGACCTGGATCCAACGCAGCAGACCGTGATGCATGCGCTCATCGCCTCTCCGCTCAAGGTCGACGACATTGCGGCGCTCGTCTCGCTCGATGCTGCCGGCGTACTCAAACTCTTGGGTTCGCTTGAACTCGAGGGCCTTATCGAGCGCATGATGGATGGAAGGTATGCGCCCTCCAAGTTTGCCCTTCACGCCCAGACGCCCTTCGGTCACAATGGAAAATGTGTCAATTAGAAAGGTGTTTGCAGATGCAGTTCGATCAGGTGACGGTTATCGGTGGCGGTCTGGCGGGTTCGGAATGCGCGATCCAGCTGGCAGACCGCGGGTTTGCCGTAAAGCTGTGCGAGATGCGCCCCCAGGTGAGCTCCCCGGCTCACCATACCGATCACCTGGCTGAGCTCGTCTGCTCCAATTCGTTTAAGTCGACCCGTCCCGATTCCGCCGCCGGCCTCCTGAAGGCCGAGCTCGAGCGCATGGGCTCGGTGCTGCTCGACTGCGCTCATCGCGCCGCCGTTCCCGCTGGTGGCGCCCTGGCGGTCGACCGCGTCAAGTTTTCCGAGCTTGTCGAGGCCGAGGTTGCCGCCCGCCCCAATATCGAGGTTGTCCACGGTGAGGTCACCCAGATCCCCGAGGGCCACGTGGTCATTGCCGCAGGGCCCTTGTGCTCGCCGGCATTGAGCGAGGAGGTCATGAAGCTCGTCGGTGGTGACGCCCTGGCGTTCTTTGACGCGGCCGCCCCGATTGTCGATGCCTCGACGCTCGATATGGGCGTGTTGTTCTCGCAGTCGCGCTACGAGGAACAGGGGAGTGGCGACTATCTCAATGCCCCGCTCAACAAGGAAGAGTACGAGGCCTTTATCGAGGCGCTCACTACGGCCGATCGCGTGGTGCTCAAGGATTTTGAAGGCGGGGACCTATTCCAGGCCTGCCAGCCTGCCGAGGAGGTTGCGCGTACGGGCAAGGATGCCATCCGTTTTGGTGCCATGAAGCCCGTCGGGCTCACCGACCCGCGCACCGGTCGCCGTCCCTGGGCGGCAATTCAGCTGCGCGCCGAGAACAAGGAGAAGACCGCCTATAACCTAGTTGGCTTCCAGACCAACCTGACCTTCGGCGAACAGAAGCGCGTCTTCCATATGGTTCCCGGACTGGAGAACGCCGAGTTCTTCCGTTACGGCGTCATGCACCGCAACACCTTTGTTGATGCGCCGCACGTGCTCGATGGCACCTTTGCCGTGCCCGGCACGAGCGTGCGTCTTGCCGGCCAGATTACCGGTACCGAGGGGTACATGGAGGCCGTTGCGACGGGTCTACTCGCCGCGCTCAACACCTATGCCGAGGCTATCGGTGCCGCGGGCGTCGAGCTACCGCGCGAGGGCGCCCTGGGCGCGCTTGTGGGGTATGCGACCGATCCGGCTACGGTGGGCTACCAGCCCATGCACGTCAACTTTGGCCTCGTGCCGCCGCTCGAGGACGGTAAGCGTCGCAGCAAGCGTGATCGTTACCAGGCCTATGCTGATCGCGCCCTCAAGGCTCTTGATGCCTATCTGGAAACGCGCTCCGATCTGTTTGGAGGCGAGAGGTCATAGCTTTTGACCTGTACGATGCCGTTGACGCGTTCATTGCCTACATTGCACGCGTCGAAGGGCTCGCTCCCAATACGGTAACCGCCTATGCCTCGCGGCTCGAGCGCTTCGCCGCGTGGTGCGACCGCGAGAGCATCGACGCTCGCGCTGCCGACGTACGGACCGTTCGCTCCTATTTGGCCGAGCTGTCGCGTGGCCAGGTGGCGGCTCGGACCCTTGCGGCACACCTGTCTGCCATTCGCTCGCTCTATCGGTGGATGGCTGCCGAGGGAATCGTTGAGGGCGATGCGGTCTCAGCGATATCGTCGCC
>CAVHBE010000007.1:358-9235 GCA_963634045.1 Methanobrevibacter smithii | reverse complement strand
AGGCAAGGCATAGACCTTCTGGTCATGCCTTGCCTTTTGAATGACAAATTGTCGCCCTGGGCGGCGCGCAGCGTCGACCGGCCCGCCGTTCATTAGAACGGCGGAACCTCTAGAGCAGGGTGACGCTAAAGCTACGTTTATCGGTAGCGCCGGGAGCCAAGGTGATGGTGTTGACCTTGTGCTCAAAGACGTCGTCCTCGGTGTCCATGGTGGTGTGACCGGTCCAGGGCTCGAGCGCCACAAACGGGGCGTCGTTGGCGGCAGACCACACGCCAATGTACTTAAAGCCCTCAAAGTCGATCTTGACGCCGTGGCCCGACTTGCGGCCGCGCAGCGTGAGCGTGGAGCCCGGGGTATCAGTGAACATGATGGCGTCGTTATCGAAGCTGCGGTGCGTGATGGGCAGCACGTCCGAGTTATCGGGAGCCTTGTAACTGCCCTCGAACGTCATAAGACCGTCGGGCGTGATGATGGGAGCCTCCTTAGTCCAAGCCTCGGTAAACGCCAGCTCGTAATCCTCGAATGCCTCGTCCTCGGCACCGGGAGCCGGTACGTTAAACGCGGGGTGGCCGCCCACCGAGAACGGCAGGTCCACGTCGCCGGTATTGGTGACGGCAAAGGTCTGGGTAAGTGTGGCGTCACCAGTCAGGGCATAGGTCATGTTGAGCTTAAAGTGGAACGGGAACGCCTTGAGCGACTCGGGCGTGTCGGTGATCTCGTACGTTACCGAGGAGCCGTCCTCCGAAACCTCGACCAGCTTGTGTTCGACGATGCGCGCGAGTCCGTGGCGCGGCATCTCGCAGGTGCCGGCCGCAGACGTCGCCGTGTTGTTGCGCAGCGAGCCCACAATAGGGAACAGGATGGGCGCGTGCTTGCCCCAAAAGGCCGGGTCGCCCTGCCACAGATACTCGTTGCCGTTGAGGGCAAGGCTCGTGAGCTGGGCGCCCATGGAATCGATGGCCGCGGTGAGGCCGCCGCGCTTGATGGTAGTGACGGTAGACATGCTACTTCCTCCAAAAATAAACAATAGTGTCGAGGGCTATTGTCCCACTCTTGGCGGCGGGACGGGACAGCAGGCGATTATTGAGTAGTCATAGCGGAATGAGCGGCGAGCACCTACTGGGTATCCACGTAAAGGTCGAACCCGCCCTGCGGTGTGGTGTCGACCGTGTCGGGCGCCTGTGAGTTAAAACTCACGGGGACCATGCGCTTTGAGGCACGGAAGCGCGTGCCGTCGGTGGCGACGGGCGGTTCATCGACGGTGAGCTCGTAGTCGCCGGGCTTAAGTTCGATGCCGTCACCAGCGGAATTGACGTATTGATACTCGTCAATCGTCTGCCCTTTGAGCGTGCGCCCCACGATGTGGATGAGCATTTGGCTGTCGCCGCGCGCGGTGTCCCACGTCGCGCCGTCCTTGACCTCGACCGACACATGTACCGAGCGCGTGCGGCCGAGCGATTGCTCGATAGACATCTCGACCTTGGCGGCGTCTTTTCGCTGTTGTTCAACATGGCTCCAGACGTTTCCAATTACCGAGCATGCGATAACGCCGGCCATGAAGGCGATAAGGATGGGGCCGAGCGGAGAGCGACGTCCTGCATCTTCCTCGCGAGACAGATTGGGACGACGTGTGGGCGCGGGCGCCTGAGCACCCTGCGAGGGCACGTCGAGAATACTGAAGGATGCCGTGCTGTCGGGGTCGATGTTATGGCTCGGCTGCGGGGTCTTGGCCGGCGAGATGGACATGTCCGCCGGCTCACCGAGTGTGGCCGTGGCATCGGCCTTAGCCTCATCGGCCTCGGCTTGGGCCCAAGCCTGCTCAAAGGTCAGGGGCTCGGCGGCATCGGAGGCGGCATCAGGCTCGACAGCGGCATCGTTGCCGGTCTCGTCCTCATCGCTCGACACGTCACGCGACGCGGGCTCGTCCCACTCCTCGTCCGGAGCCTCGCCCTCGCTATACCACCATTCAAAGTTATCGATATCCATACGGGGCGCCCCTTAGGCCTCGCAAATAAACACTCGCTAGTCTTATACCCCCAGACGGCACCGAAGCTCACCCGCGCCGGACACGAAAACCGTCACAACATTCGACGCTTTTCCTCGATTTCGAGATTTTCGCCGAATGTTGTGACGGTTTGGGCGACCGGCCGGCAGCGCAATGTGACAAAGAGACTGTCCCTTTGTCACATTCTGCTAGAGTTGCAGGGATTGAATCTCGCTTATTCATGCGACATTGGAGTGACAACCTTGACCGCCGCAACCACGCCTAAAAGTAAGTCAACCGCCGCCGCGCTCTCCCCTGCGCGCACCAAGCTCTGCCTGGCGCTGCTCGTGCTGTTGGGATTCTCGCTCGGCTGCTCCGAGTTCGTGGTCATCGGCATCGAAAGCGACTTGGCAACGGAACTCGGCGTATCGCTTGCCACCGCAGGCCAACTTATTAGCGTGTTTGCGCTTGTCTACGCCATCGCGACGCCAGTGCTTGCGCTCAGCACGGGGCGTTTTCGCCGCTACCAGCTGCTCGTGTGCTACAGCATCGTCTTTGTGCTCGGCAATTTGGTTATGGCGCTGGCGCCCAACTTTCAAGTGCTGTTTATCTCGCGTATTGTCCTGGGCTCCGTCTCGGGTGCGCTGCTCGCCGTGGGCGTGACGTACATCCCTGAGCTGCTGTCCCCGCAGCAGACCTCACTCGCCATCTCGGTAGTGTACGGCGCGTTTTCCGTGGCAATGGTCTTTGTCACTTCGATCGGCAAGTTTGTGGCCGACACGCTCGACTGGCACGTGGCCATGTACGGCACGCTGACCTTTGCCGTTCTGATCTGCGGAGCGCTCGTGGCGTTTATGCCGCGCGCTGGGCAAACCGACGAGCCCGCCACTTTTCGCGAACAGGCGGGTCTGCTACGCGAGCCGAGCATCATCACCGGCATGCTCATCTTTTTGTTTGGCGTGGGGTCGGTCTACGTTTTTTACGGCTACGTGACGCCTTATCTTGAGCAGGTGCTGGGCATGGGCACGGTCGAAGCCAGTACCACGCTCATGGCCTACGGCGTGTTCTGCCTGATCTCGAACATCCTGGGCGGATGGATCGATGCGCGCTTTGGCATGAAGGCGCTACTCGTGACGTTTGTGCTGCAGGCTGCAGCGTTACTCGGACTGTTTGCTGTGGGCGGCACCATGCCGCTCGCGCTGGTCTTTGTCTTTAGCCTGGCGCTGCTCATGTACCTGTTCTCGGTGTCGTGCATCACGCACTTTATGGACGTGGCACGCAGCCGCCATCCCAAGTCGATGGTACTCGCAAGTTCGGTTGAGCCCATGGCGTTTAACGTCGGCATCTCGTTTGGCACCGCAGTGGGCGGCGCCGTGGTAAGCAGCGTTGGCATTGCATATGTAGGCGCGGTCGGTGCCGTGTTCTCGCTTGTGGCCTGGGCGCTCACGCTGGTGACGATTAAGTTGGCTCGCTGGGAACGCAAGAGGACGATGGCGCAGGCGTAGATGCGATACTCGAGCTCGATGATGGCGATCGAAAGGAAACCGCATATGCAACGTGTACTGTTCATCTGCTATGGAAACATCTGCCGCTCGACGATGGCCGAGTCGGTGTTTACCGAGCTCGTGCGCCGCGCTGGGCGCGAGGCGGAGTTTGCCATCGATTCCGCGGCGACCTCGACCGAGGAGATCGGCAACCCGCCACACCACGGTACCGTTGCCAAGCTACGCGAGGTCGGGATTCCCGTCGTCGCACATCGCGCACGTCAGGTGCGTCGCGCGGAGTATGGCGACTGGGACCACATTGTCTATATGGACGACGAGAACGCCCGCGCCCTGTACCGAATTTTTGGGAAGGACCCCGATGGCAAGATCTCGCGCCTGCTCGATTGGACCGATCGCCCCGGCGACGTGGCCGACCCCTGGTACACCGGCAATTTCGACGCCACCTACCGCGATGTACTCGCCGGTTGCACCGCCATGCTCGAGCAGCTGTAGGCGCTCGGGCGGCGCGGGCACACGGGCCACGCCATCGGCATAAAACGAGCGTGGATTTTCTCCCACTTTGAGCGTTCGAGTGCGCTCTAAACGGGAGAAAATCCACGCTCGTTATCTCGGTGGGAGAAAACCCACACTCATGAATGTGACAAAGGGACTGTCCCTTTGCCACATCCGGGACCGGCCCTAGACCGGCTTGACCTCCAGCTTTATCCCCTCGGCACAGGAGTCGCCCAAAACATCCGAAAGGGCCCAGGTCGCATATAGCGGCAAATAGAGAACCGCTCCGTTGCGCTCAACGTTGCCTCTCGAGAAAACAATCCCGAGCCTTACGCCATATTCAGCCGTATCAAGCACATGACCGAGCGCAGCGTGCGCGTGGTAATAGGAGCCCGATTTAACCTCGATCGGAACAGCCGTCCCATCCGGTCCATCGACCACAAAGTCCACTTCACCGCGCTTTTTTGTCTGATAGTAGTAAAGCTGGCGATTTTGGGCAGCCAGCTGCTGGGCCACCACGTTTTCGTAAATGCCGCCCAGATTGGGCTCCTTGCTATCAAGATACGCCGCTTGGGCGACTCCAACGGGGTAGTGCGCCATCAACATGCCCGTATCCGATTGATATAGCTTGAACTGCGATGGCCGTGCCGTCTTGAGCAGGGGCGATTTTGGCTCGGTTACGATATCGGCTTTGAGAGCAACGCCGGCATCGACAAGCCATACAAAATCTCGCTGATACTTCTCGTAGTGAGCCTTGGGGTCAATGGAATTGAGCACGAAGCGCTTGTTTTCGCCCTCGAGCATAATAGGGAGCTGATCGTAGATGCTCTGCACCTGCAGGGCTCGCCCGCTGGCATACTTGGAGATATCCCGTCGGTACTGTTCGTTGAGCTCTGACTGCAGCTGACGAACAGAGGCAAGGTCGCCCCGCGTGTCAAGGAAACGCTGCACGACCTCTGGCATTCCGCCGACAACGGTATAGGTCCTGAAGTTTGCCATCATCGCGTCATGAATGTAACCAGGAATGGGCTTCTCGTTGATGCACGCGTCGCGTATCGTTTGGCGAGCCCCCTCGCTCACCCCGATTGCCCAGCAAAACTCCTCAAAATCGAGCGGGAACATCCTAAGCTCGTGGACATACCCCACGGGATAGGACCTGACGCCCTTGAACTGAGTCCCGAGCATTGACCCCGAAAACACCCAGCGGCACCTCCCGTCCTCAACAAGGAACTTTGCCATCGTCATGATGTCGGGGGCCTCTTGGACCTCATCGATAAACACGAGCGTTTTGCCTGGCGCAATCGACTTTCCCGAAAGAAGCGTCACCCTGCTGATGAAATCATCGGCATTCCGCGCCTCGAGAAGAGCATCTTTTGCCTGGCGGTTTTCCATGAGGTTAAGCTCGATGTAGGTTGCATGGTTGGCTTTGCCAAATGCGCGAATCGAATAGCTTTTGCCAATCTGGCGAGAACCCGTAATGAACAAGGCCTTTTGCTCGGAAGACTTCAGCCAACGCTCCAGCTCTGCCGCTATTTTCCTGCGCAGCATAGGCTCTCCCCTCAGTGTCATCAAATGAAATGAAAAGTTTTATACGCTTGATTATCGATGAAACGCAGAATTTTTAGAACCTAAAATCGGATGAAATGCAGAGATTTGAGATTATAAGCAAAAGAAGGGGCACCACCGGCGAATGTGGCAAAGGGGCTGTCCCTTTGCCACATTGCGCTCGACTACTCGTCAACGATCTCGGCAAGCCAGACGTTCAGTGTATCGACTTCGGGGCAGCAGAACTTTGCCGTGCCGGGCTCGTTTCCAGGCACGGTCCCGCCATAGCGCAGGATATCGATATAGGGAAAGCCCACATGGCAGGCCATGGCGCACATCTTGCCGCGGTCTCGGTCGAAGTCAAAAACGTCGCCCGGCTTGTGACCATGGTGACAACGGCACGCACCCAGCTGGTCCACGCAGCTCACGCGGATACGCGGACGCTTGCCACGCGACGCGCCGAGCGGCTTGCTCTCGCCCGCAGGCCTGATGCCGCCCTCGCCGGCGTTACTCATGGTCGATCACATCCAGGCAGGCCTCGATGGGAAGGCCGGCCGATTTGTCCTCTTGGTCGGCATTGCGTTCGATAAGCTCTGCCACCACGCGCATGGCATCGGACGTCGCGCGCTGCAGACTCCAACCGGCCATAACGCGGCCGACGAGCACCGCCGAGAACGTGTCGCCCGTGCCCGGGAAATAAACCGGAATGAGCTCAAAGGGAATCGTAAAGTACTCCCCCGCCACATGGTCGTAACCGATAACCGCGTTCGTGCCATTGACCACGGCGCTCGTAATGACCACCGACTTGGCACCCAGCTCGCGCACGGCGTCCACAAGGGCGCGGGCCTCGTCGGGCGTGATTTGCTCGGCGATAGGCGTATCGGTGAGCAGGCATGCCTCGGTATAGTTGGGCACCGCGTAGTCTGCGCACTCCAGCAGATGCCGCATAAGGCCAATCGTGGACTCGGGCACGCCCGCATAGAGCTTGCCGTTGTCGCCCATGATGGGGTCGACGAACACCTTGGTACCCTTTTGCGCGCGACGGTGGCAGAAGTCCGAAATGATGCGCGTCTCTTCCTCGGTCACGATAAAGCCGGTAGAGATGGCGTCGAACTCAAAGCCGAGCTCCTCCCAGATGGCGAGGCTTTGGCGCACGTACTCCGTGGTGTCGTGGATGTAGAACTTGGGATAGTTGAGCGTATCGGACACCAGCGCCGTCGGCAGATTGTGGATACGGTAACCCATGTGCGATAGCACCGGCAGCATGGCGGAAAGCGCGACCTTGCCGTAGCCGCACATATCGTTGATCAGCAGCAGCTGAGTGTTCTTCATGAGTGTCCCCCTTGGTTCGGGCGCGGCGCGGCAGCGCCACAGTGCGACTAAGTGTAGCGCAGGGGACGTTGTGAGCGGGCGCCAGGGTCGCGAAGAGCGCATTGTTGCGGAAAGGTTTCGGAAATGGGGGGCATAGGCCTTGCGGCCATGCCCGACGATTGAACGTCAGATTGCCGCTTAGGAACGCTTGCAGCGTCGAGCGGTTACGGCGTTTGGTAAAGCGCCGTAACTTAATAAGTTTGGTACCTTGACATTCATTTCTCATGCTCCTAGATTGGTTAGGCACAAAACAATTCCACTACCTAACTAAAGAAAGGAGCAACACTAATTCATGTGCGATGAACCTCTTAACCTTTGTTCGCACGAGCCCGACGGCGACCCGTCACAGCCGGCGGATGCACCCGAAGCGGTTAGCTCAGAAGACAAGCTTGCCAAACGCATCCTCAATGGCCTGGGCTTTTGCGGCCATTACATGCATTTTCATGGCGGAGGCGTGTCCGGCAAGGCGCCCATCATCTGCCTGCTGGCCAAGCAACCCGGCGGCGAGATGTCGCAGCAGGAACTCGGCATGCACTTTGACCTCAAGCCGGGGTCGCTTTCCGAGATCCTGTCCAAACTCGAGCTCAACGGCCTCATCGAGCGCAGCCGTAACCCCAAGGATCGACGGCAGCTCACCATTCGCCTGACCGAAACCGGCCGGGAAAACGCCCGCATCGACCAGGCAGCCCGCATTCGCTTTAGAGAGCAGGCCTTTGGTGCCCTCACCCACGACGAGCGCGAACAGCTCGCCGAAATGCTCGAGAAAATCCGTGTAACCTGGGAGGAACTGGATGATTAAAACCCTCATGGGAAGCATCCGCGACTATATGAAAGTCACCGTTGCCACGCCGCTGCTCGTGCTTGGCGAGGTGCTCTGCGAGATGCTGATTCCTTTTATCACCGCCAACCTGATCGACGCCATCAAAGACGGCGCCACCGTAGCCGAGATGCTTCCCACCGCAGGCTTTTTGGTGCTCATCGCGCTGACGTCGCTTGCTTTTGGCGCCGCTGCCGGCGTCACCTGCAGCCATGCGAGTTGCGGCTTCGCCAAGAACCTGCGTCACGACCTGTTCTACAAGATCCAGACGTTCAGCTTTGCCAACATCGATGAGTTCTCGAGCTCCTCGCTCGTCACGCGCCTGACCACCGATATCAACAACGTGCAGCAGGCCTTTATGATGATCATCCGTATCGCCGTGCGCGCGCCGCTGGTATTGATCTTCGCCTTTACCATGGCATTTATCATGGGCGGCAGCGTCGCCATGGTCTACCTGGTCATCATTCCGCTGCTGGGCTTTGGGCTGTTCTTTATCATCTTTAAGGTGCGTCCCATCTTCTCGCGCGTGTTCCACAAGTACGACGCCCTTAACGAATCCGTCGAGGAAAACGTCACCGGCATGCGCGTGGTCAAGAGCTACGTGCGCGAAGACTTTGAGAAGGAGAAGTTCGCGACCGCCGCACGCGACGTCCAGATGGACTTCACCCGCGCCGAGAAGCTGCTCGCCTTTAACAACCCCATGATGAACATCTGCGTCAACGGCGCGTTTGTCGTCATCATCTACCTGGGCTCCAAGCTCATCATCACGAGCCAGGGCACGCTGTTCGACGTGGGCCAGCTCTCCTCGATCTTTACCTATGGCTTCCAGATCCTCATGAGCCTGATGCAGCTGTCGATGATCTTTGTCATGGTGACCATGGCCGACGAATCGGCGCACCGCATCACCGAGGTGCTAGCCGCCGAGCCCACGATCGCCGATCCCGCCGAACCCGTGCTCGAGGTTGCCGACGGTTCCATCGACTTTGACCACGTGAGCTTTAAGTATTCCGCGCATGCGAAGCGCCAGGCGCTCGACGATATCGACCTGCACATTAAGAGCGGCGAGACCATCGGCATCATCGGCGGCACCGGCTCGGCCAAGTCCACGCTTGTAAACCTCATCGCCCGCCTGTACGACGCCACCGAGGGCACCGTGCGCGTGG
>CAVHBE010000007.1:0-348 GCA_963634045.1 Methanobrevibacter smithii | reverse complement strand
GCGGCACCATCGCCGAGAATCTGCGCTGGGGCGACCCGAACGCCACCGACGAGGAGGTCCGCGAGGCGGCACATCTGGCCTGCGCCGACGAGTTTGTCGACGGCTTCCCCAAGGGCTATGACACCTGGATCGAACAGGGCGGCTCCAATGTCTCGGGCGGTCAGAAGCAGCGCCTGTGCATTGCGCGTGCCCTGCTGCGTCGCCCCAAGATCTTGATCCTGGACGACTCCACGAGCGCCGTCGACACCAAGACCGACGCCAAGATTCGCGCAGGGCTGGCAAGCTATCTGCCCAACACGACCAAGCTCATCATCGCCCAGCGCATTAGCTCCGTGCAGGACGCAGACC
>CAVHBE010000006.1:0-5768 GCA_963634045.1 Methanobrevibacter smithii | reverse complement strand
GTCGTAGAGCTCGGACGTAAGGGGGGTATCTGCAAGAGCCGGAATGGTTGTGCTGCGACGGTTGCGATGATGAAGACGTTGAGCGTGATGGCGTCTGGAGGTGCTGCAAGGTTGATCAGCATGCGGGGCGTCGACTGGGTGCTCATTTTTCGTTTCGCTTATATCCCCTTGTGCTGCGAGCGCCAGTTCAAGAGCATCGAAAATCGCCAGCAGCTTGTCGAGTCGAATGCCGGTGGCGTCTCCTAGCTCGAGCGATGCAAGCAGGCGCTCCGAAACACCGGCCTTTTTGGCGAGGGTGGCACGGGTGAGACCCTGAGTCTCGCGTGCCTGGCGCACGTAGATGCCAGCTTGGCGTGGTGTGGTGATGGGAAGGGTATCCACGGCTATCTCCTAACGTGCAGGCTTTTGCATCCTAGTATGACATGCAAAAGTCTGCATGAAAAGGCCTCATGCAAAACTCTGCATGAGGCCTTATACGGACGTTTAGTTTTGAAGGGTGTTTTACAGCACTAAAATCCCTAGGTGCTCCAGCAAAATCTTGAGGCCGATGAGGATGAGCACAACGCCGCCCACGATGGTGGCGGGCTTTTCGTAGCGCGCGCCAAAGATGCGGCCAATCGCCACGCCGGCAACGGAGAAGATGAAGGTCGTGATGCCTATGAGCGACACGGCGGGAACGATGTCGACGGAAAGCGCGGCGAACGAGATGCCCACGGCCAGGGCGTCAATCGAGGTGGCGATGGCGAGGATCAGGTACTCGCCCAGGTCAATCTTTTCGGCATCCTTGCCGTCGCCTTCATCCTCGTCTTCGGTAAAGGCCTCCCACAACATTTTGCCGCCGATAAAGGCGAGCAGGATAAAGGCGATCCAATGGTCGATGGGTCCGATGATGCCCATGAATTGACTGCCGAGCGCCCATCCGATTACGGGCATGCCGGCCTGAAAGCCGCCAAAGAACAAGCCGAGCACCACGGCAACTTTAAGGTTGATCTTCTTCATGCCAAGGCCCTTGCAGATGGAAACGGCAAAGGCGTCCATCGAAAGGCCAACGGCGAGCAATACGAGCTCTGCGAGTCCCATAGTCTGGCTCCCTCTCTGCGGGCGGGCCCGCGTGTACCTCTTGGGGGAGTAACAAAAAAGACCCGTGGCGTACGCGTTGCGCGCACAGCCACGAGTCTCGTTCATTAAGGCAAGCCAGGCCGCATCGGCCAGTGTGTTGACTTGCCGCGCCACCGGAGGCGAACCCGATCACGCGACTACTCCCTCATTTATGCGAATCCCGATGCTACCACATAAGCAGCTCATTTGGATTGGGGCTCTCAGCTGTGTTCGCTCATTCTGTAAGCATCGGATTTTGCGGGCGTCACAGGGGCAAACCGTGAGAAACTTATTGACGTTTATGGAGCGTATACGATGGGAGCGATGCCTTGGATAAGAACGAGCTGCAAAAGCGTATGGAACAGGCCATTCGCCTGACGGCACCTGGCCAGCCGATCCGCACCGCCCTCGACATGATCATTGCTGGTCACCTGGGCGCCCTTATCTGTGTCGGCGACACCGAAAACGTGCTCGCCGCCGGTAACGACGGCTTCCCGCTCAACATTTCGTTTACCTCGAACCGCCTGTTCGAGCTTTCCAAGATGGACGGCGCCATCGTTATCGATGGCGACCTCACCCAGATCCTGCGCGCCAACTTCCACCTCAATCCCGATCCCTCGCTCGCCACGAGTGAGACGGGCATGCGTCACCGTACTGCCGCTCGCATGTCGGTGCTCACCGATGCCATCGTGATCTCGGTTTCGGCTCGCCGTGCCGTCGTTAACGTGTACGTTCACGGCAAGAGCTACGAGATTCAGCCCGTCACCACCATCATGAGCTCGGTCAACCAGCTCGTCGCCACGCTTCAGACCACCCGTCAGTCGCTCGATCGCTCCTTGCTGCGCCTGACGGCCCTTGAGCTCGACGACTACGTTACGCTCGCCGACATCACCGGCATCTTCTCGAGTTTCGAGATCATGCAACAGGCAAAGACCGAGCTTAAGGATTGCATCGTCAAGCTGGGTAACCAGGGCAAGCTCGTGCAGATGCAGCTCGAGCAGCTCGCGGGCTCCAGCATGGATACCGAATACGACCTGATGATCCGCGACTACGCAAGCGATTCCTCCGAGGCAAACGCCGAGAAGATTCGCGCCGAGCTCGCTCGCATGACGCCTAAGGACCTGTCCGACCCGCAGCATGTGGCGGCGGTTCTGGGTTACGACGACCTGGACGAGGACTCCGTCATGACGCCGTTGGGCCTGCGCACGCTTTCGCGCGTGTCCGTCGTGCGCGACGGCGTGGCCGAGAAGATCGTCGACGAGTATGGCTCGCTGCAGGAGCTCATGGACGACATCAGCGAGGATCCGGAGCGCCTGGGCGACTTTGGCGTCAACAACCCTGCCATTCTTGCGGACTCGCTGTACCGCATGAAGGGCACCAAACAGGGGAACGCATAATGGCGCCCGTATGCGCCGTGGTCGTTGCTGGCGGCAGCGGTCAGCGCTTTGGAAATCCCGGCGGCAAGCAGCTCGTTAACGTGGCGGGCCGTCCGCTCATGAGCTGGTCCATCCGTGCGTTCGATCGTAGCGACAAGGTCGGCCACATCGTCGTGGTTTGCCCTGCCGAGCGTCGTGCCGAGATGCGCCGCCTGGCCATCGACCCGTTTGACTATGACACGCCCATCAGTTTTGCCGATGCCGGCGATACCCGCCAGGACTCCACCCGTGCCGGCGTGCACGCGGTGCCGGCGGGCTTTGAATACGTCGCCATTCACGATGGCGCTCGTCCGCTCATCACGACCGAGGCCATCGACCACGCTATCGACGTGCTCGTGAGCGACCGTGCTCTTGACGGTGTCGTGTGTGGACAGCCCGCGATCGACACGCTCAAGATCGTCGACGGCGATAATATCGTCGAGACGCCGCCGCGCGAGCTGTACTGGGCCGCGCAGACGCCGCAGATCTTTAGTGTCGACGCCATGAAGCGCGCCCATGCCGCGGCGATTGCCGAGGGCTTTATCGGTACCGATGATTCGTCGTTGGTCGAGCGCATGGGCGGACGCGTCCGCTGCGTCCAGAGCCCGCGCGACAACCTTAAGGTGACGGTGCCCGAGGACCTGCGTCCCGTAACCGCGATTCTGCTTGGCCGCATGGCCGAGGGAGAGGACCTTCCCCATGTTCAGTAACCTGCGCATTGGCCATGGCTACGACGTTCACCGTCTGGTGGAGGGGCGTCGATGTATCATCGGCGGTGTCGACATTCCCTACGAGCGCGGCCTGCTGGGCCACTCGGATGCCGATGTGCTCGCGCACGCCTTGGCCGACGCCATTCTGGGCGCCTGCCGCGGGGGAGACATCGGCAAGCTATTCCCCGATACCGACCCCGCCTATGAGGGTGCCGATTCGATGGTGCTACTCGCTCGCGTGATGGACTATGCGCGCGAGCTGGGCTTCGAGTTTGTCGATGCCGATTGCACCATTGCTTGCCAGCAGCCTAAGATCACCCCGCACCGCGATGCCATGCGCGCCAACCTTGCCCATGCCCTGGGCGTTGACGTCGAAAACGTGGGCGTCGCCGCCACTACGACCGAAAAGCTCGGTTGGGAAGGTCAGGGCGAGGGAATCGGCGCCTGGGCCGTCTGCCTGCTACAGAAAACCGTTAAGGAGTAACGAATGCGTATCTACAACAGCGCTACCCATAAAAAGGAAGAGTTCCAGCCCATCGAGTCCGGCAAGGTCCGCATGTACGTGTGCGGCCCCACGGTCTACGACAACATCCACATCGGCAATGCCCGCACGTTCATCAGCTTTGACGTGATCCGCCGCTGGCTCATCGCGAGCGGCTACGAGGTCACGTTCGCCCAGAACCTCACCGATGTCGACGACAAGATCATCAAGCGCGCCAACGAGCAGGGCCGTACGGCCGCCGAGGTCGCGACGGAGTTCTCCGACAAGTTCATCGGCGTCATGCGCGCCGCCAACGTGCTCGATCCCGATGTGCGCCCCCGCGCCACCAAGGAAATCGGCCCCATGATCGCCATGATCAAGACGCTCATCGAGCAGGGCCATGCTTACGCCGCCGATAACGGCGACGTGTACTTTGCCGTGCGCAGCGATCCCAACTATGGTCAGGTCTCGGGCCGCAACATCGACGACCTTATGGTTGGTGCGCGTATCGAGGAGAACGAGGACAAGAACGACCCGCTCGACTTTGCCCTGTGGAAGGCCGCCAAGCCCGGCGAGCCCAGCTGGCCGAGTCCCTGGGGCGAGGGCCGTCCCGGTTGGCACACCGAGTGCGCTGCCATGGTGCATCGCTACCTGGGCACCCCGATCGACATCCACGGCGGCGGCTCCGACCTTGCCTTCCCGCATCACGAGAACGAGTGCGCCCAGGCCACCTGCGCCTGGCACCAGGGCTTCTCCAACACCTGGATGCACACGGGCATGCTGCTGGTTGACGGCGAGAAGATGTCCAAGTCGCTCGGAAACTTCTTTACGCTGGCCGAGGTGCTCGAGCAGCACTCTGCCGCGGCCCTGCGCCTGTTGATGCTGCAGACGAGCTATCGCTCGCCGCTCGACTTCTCCTGGGAGCGCCTGGAGGGTGCCGAGAATTCGCTCACGCGTATTGCCGGTACGGTCGAGAACCTTCGTTGGGCTGCGAACCATGCGACGGCCGATGCCGATGCGGCTGCCGCCGAGGCGTTTGCCGCCAAGGCCGCCGAGACCCGCGCCGCCTTTAAGGAGTGCATGGACGACGACTTTAACACCGCCGGTGCCATGGGTGCTGTCTTTGGCTTTGTCACCGAGTGCAATCAGTATCTGGAGCAGGCGGGCGATGCTGCCGACAAGGCCGCAGTCCTGGCTGCCGCCGATACGCTGGCCGAGCTGCTCGATACGTTTGGCGTTGAGCTTCCCGAGCCCAAGGTTGAGTTGCCGCTGGGCCTGCTGGGCGTTGCCGCCGGTTTGGTTGCCTACACGGGCGACGACGTGGACGAGGCCGCTGCCAAGATTCTCGAGGCTCGTGCCGAGGCTCGTGCCGCCAAGAACTGGGATCTGGCAGATGCCATCCGCGACCAGCTCAAGGACCTGGGCCTCACCATTGAGGATACGGCCGCGGGCACTCGTATTAAGAGCCTCTAGTATTTGTCGACCGTTCGAGGTGCGGCAGATTGCCTTGAAAGAGGAGGGCATAGACCTGGTGGTCATGCCCGACGATTGAAAGGCAAGGTGCCGTGGCTCGGACGGTCGATTCTTGTTCGTTATCTATTTAAGGAGGCCGTCCTATGGCCGACAATCGCAAGCGTGCGCCTCGTGGCGGCAAGCAGGCCGCTTCTGGCTCGCGTCCGATTCGCCGCAACGACCGCGCTGCCGCTCCCAAGGGCCAGCGTGATCGCACTCAGGCCGCACGTCCGCAGCGCGATCGCAACCGCGACGCTGTCCAGGCTCCCAAGGGCGAGTTTATCGAAGGTCGTCGTGCTGCCGCCGAGGCGCTACGCACTGGTTTTCCCATCAAGTGCGCGCTCATTGCCGAGGGCGGGGAGCGCGATGCCGCTTTGTCGCGCCTGGTCGACGACCTCAACGCCGCGGGTGTCCGCATTAAGTATGTGCCGCGCGCGCAGCTCGACGCACTGTCGAGCCATGGCGCTCACCAGGGCATTGCGCTCGAGGTTGGCAACTTCCCCTATGCCGATGTCGCCGATATCCTCGACCGCGCAGGCGAGGGCCCGGCAC
>CAVHBE010000005.1:0-3916 GCA_963634045.1 Methanobrevibacter smithii | reverse complement strand
ACGGCAACCTCGTGGTCGACGAGGTTCTTGACCTGGTCGGCCTCGAGCTTGGTCTCGGCGAAGACGTCGGAGTTACCGATGGTGACGGTGCCTGCGGCGACAGCGGTCAGACCCTTGCCCGAACCGTTGCCCGAGCCGGAAACGGAGACGTCCGGGTTGGCATCCATGAACTTCTCGGCAGCAGCCTCGACGAGAGCCTGGAACGAGGAGGCACCGTCGTAGGTCACCTCGCCGGAGACGGACTCGGCAGTAGCAGCGGCGCTACCCTTGTCGGCGGCGTCGGATGCGCCGGAGCCGCCGCAACCAACGAGACCGAGACCGACGATGCTGGCAAAACCACCAGCGAGGCCGAGGAACTGACGACGAGAATAAGCCTGATCGAGCATGATCTTCCTTTCGTACATGCGACTCGCGGGCACCCTGCCCGCTTTGCTGTTTGGAAAGATACGACCCCGATCGGGCAGCGCCCGCGCCAACTGCGGTTTTTTACGGGCATCTGATAGACCCTTACCGCAAGCTCTGTCCAGCCTTTACAAACGGATAACAATCCAGCGCCGAACATGGCGCACCTTTTACACCAAAGGAACGTCCCCAATGACTACCCCACCGCAACAGAAAAAGCCCGGGCCGAAGCACCGGGCTCGTAATGCAAGTTTGTATCCAAGCAGGATATAGGGGTTTCCCAGGTGCCCGAGATTGCCCCGAAAGAGGAGCGCCGCGTACTTTGGTACGCAAGCGACGGTTTGAGGGGCAAGGTCGGGTGCCTGGGGAAGCCCTACAGTTCCAGTTCGTTGAGACGAAGGATCGCCACGATGTAAATCTTGAGCGCCTGTTTAAGCTGTTCTTCGCTGGCACACTCGTTGGGGCCGTGCATCTGGCCGCCCCACGCGGGCAGCTCCAGGCCGGTCTCTTCGGGGCCAAACGAGACGGCGCGGGCAAAGTTGCGCGCGTACGTGCCGCCGCCCATGGCAAAGGGCCCAGCATGCTTGCCGGTGAACTCGTTATAGGTATCGATAAGCGCCTTCACGGCAGGATCGTCGGCAGAGACTGAGAACGGCACCTTAGCGCGACCCAGCTGGCACGTCACGCCAAAACGGCCCACGAGCGGGTCGAGCTGCTCGCGGATGGTATCGGCACTCGTACTGTCGGGGAAGCGCACGTCGATGACCTGCTCAATATGGCCATCCGCCACGCGGATGACTCCAGCGTTGCAGGTAAGCGGGCCAAACGCCGGACTCGTCGCATCGATACCTAGGCCGCGGCCATAGGCATCCGCATGCACAAAGGCCAGGAACTTGACGAATTCGTGCTCGGCAGGCGTCAGCAGGCGCTCGTCGCGTGCACCAAACGCGTCCTCGGCCTCGCGCAGATACGACACAATCAGGCCGACGGCGTTGATGGTGCCCTCAGGCATCGAAGCGTGGCCGCCAATACCGTGGGCGAAAATCTGCGCATGGCCATTGTCGAGCGCCGTGATCTCCAGGCGGTCGGCGTTCTCAACGGGCGCCGGCAGCTCATCGGCGGCAATCGAAAGCTCGCAGATGGACTGCGACGGAATGGCATTGCTCGCCTCGGAGCCGCTCCACGACACGATGCGCCCGCCGTCGATCTTGGGGCTCACGAACGTCGCCCCAAACTGGCCCTTCTCGGCATTGCAGACCGGGAACTCGGCATCGGGCGTAAACAAAAAGTCGGGGTCTGCGTGATTCTCCAGATAATGGTGAACGTCGGACATGCCCACTTCCTCATCGCAGCCCAGCAGCGCGCGGAAGGTATAGCGCGGCACAATGCCGTGCTTGAGCAGGTAGGCACCGGCGTAGAGCGACAACACCGCCGGACCCTTGTCATCAATCACGCCACGGCCGAGCAGCCAGCCCTCGCGACGCTCCATCGCAAACGGGTCGGTGTTCCAGCCGGGGCCGGCGGGCACCACGTCCACGTGGCAGATGGTCGCGAGCTGCTTGTCGCCGCGACCCGGGATATCGGCAATGCCCACATAGCCCTCGTCGTCGCTCGTCTGGTAGCCGAGCTTTTGCGCAATGCCGAGCGCGCAATCGAGCGCATAACGAACCGGGCGGCCAAACGGCGCGCTAGGCTCCGCATCGGCAGCAACGGCTACGGACGGATAACTCACCAGCTGCTCGATATCGGCGACGACGTCCTCCCAGACCTCGTCGACATACTCGGTAACGCTCTGCTCCACCTGATTCATGGACGACCTCCTTACCAATGAGCGACGGGTACGCCCGCCCCTCACATCAAATACTTATATAGCGAAAAGTTTAGCAAGCTCGGCCACCGAGTGCACCACCGCATCGGCGCCCGCAGCCTCGTGCTCCCCCGGCGCCGCCGCACCCGAATAGATGCCAATGCACGGCACGCCCATCGCGTGCGCGCCCTCGACGTCGTTAAAGCGGTCGCCAATCATCACGGCCTCGTCCGCGGTCGCGCCCAGGGCCGCCAGCGCATCGCGGACCGAATCCGCCTTGGTCTCGCGGCCCTGCGGCGGATTCATGCCAACCACGGCCTCAAACTGAGAAAGCCCCAGTTCACCCACCATGTCAACGCACTTTGCCTCCATGCGCGACGTCGCCACGGCCAAGCGCTTGCCCTGGGCGACCAACCCATCCAGCAGCTCGGGGATCCCGTCGAACACGGGATACTCCTCCGGTCCCAGCTCGTCAAAAAAGGCGCGGTACTCGTCGGCCACCACAAGCGACTCCTCGCGGGAGAAGCCATAAAAGTCGTGAAAACTCTTCCACAGGGGCGGCCCGATCATGCGACGCAGGTCACCCATCTGCGCCTCCGAAAACCCGCGTGCAGCCAGCGTCTTGCGCGTCGAGGTCATCACCGCCCGACCCGTATCGGCCACCGTGCCATCAAAATCAAACAGCACGACCGGCCGCTTGCATATCTCCAGCGCCTCCATCGGCATCCCTCTTCCCCAGTTGACGATTTCCACACAGACACTTCAAACTGTTGACTATTCAACAATTTAACCTAGCAATGTAGAGCAACTCCACTATACTTGTCGCACTTTGCTCTCAGAAGGCGGCGCCGTCGCGCCCCAACGAAAGGTGCAATTATGTCTTTTGCCATCATAACCGACTCCACGTCGGACATCTCCCCCGCCCGCGCCCAAGAGCTCGGCATTTACGTGATTCCGCTGCATGTGATTATCGAGGGCGAGGACCTGCTCGACCAGGTGCAGATTACCGCCCAGGAGTACGTCGCGCGCATGGCCGGCTCCGAGCAGCTGCCGCACACCTCGCAGCCGAGTGCCGGCGAGTTCAAGGAACTCTTTGACCGCGTGCGCGCCGACGGTCACGATAGCGCCATCTTTATCTCGCTGTGCAGCGAGTGGTCCGCCTGCTATGCCAACGCCAGCCTGACGGCCGAAACGCACGAGCTCGACGTGCGCTGCATCGACTCGCGCACCGGCTCGGGCGCCGAGGGCCTGCTGGTGGAGTACGCGCTGGCCATGCGCGAGGACGGCCGCAGCCTGGACGAGACCGAGGCGCAGATCCGCGCGACGCTGCCCGACGCCCACCTGCTGCTGATTCCCCGCACGCTCGAGAATCTCGTTAAGAACGGCCGCGCGCCCAAGCTCGCCGGCCAGCTCACGCAAATGCTCAACATTCGCCTGGCCGTTTCGCCGGAGTGGAAATCGGGCGAGATCAAGGCCATAAAAAAGGGCCGCGGTGCCAAACGCATCGTTACCAACACCATGGCCGATTGCCTCGCATTTTTGGCCGAGCATCCGGGCTCCAGCGTGCGCGTGCTCACGACCGGCGCCGCCGAGGAGCAGGAGCTCGTCAGCCAAGCGCTCGCAGGCCAAGACTATGTAGACGCCGGCACCGGCCCCATCGGCTGCACCATCGCCACCCATGTAGGCGTCGATGCCATAGCCATCAGC
>CAVHBE010000004.1:0-3357 GCA_963634045.1 Methanobrevibacter smithii | reverse complement strand
CAGGTCCATGGCCTCCTGGGCGCGCTCGAGCTTGACCTCTTCGTCGACCTGACCCTCCATCTTAGCGGCCAGGCTGCCCTCCTCCTGCGAGTAGGCAAAGACGCTCGTGTAGTCAAAGCCGACGGTGTCCATAAAGTCGATAAGGTCGCGGAACTCGTCGTCGGTCTCGGTCGGGAAGCCGACCATGGCCGTGGAACGAATCACGATGCCGGGGATGCGCTCGCGAAGGTCGCGGAACAGATCCTCGAGCTCCTGGCGCGAACCGGAGCGACGCATGGCCTTGAGAATGCGCGCGTCGCAGTGCTGCACGGGGATATCGATATAGGGCAGCACCTCGGGCGTATCGCGAATCGTCTCGATGAGTTCGTCAGTCATGCCCTCGGGCTGCAGATAGAGCACGCGGACCCAGACGTTGTGCGGGCGCACGGCCTCGGCGACGGCACGCAGCAGCTGCGCCAGATTGCGCGGCGAGCCATCGGCGACGTCCTCGTCGGCAAAGTCGGTACCCCAGATGCCCGTGTCCTGGCCGATCAGCACGATCTCGCGCACACCGCCGGCAACCAGGTCGCGCACCTCGGAGATGATGCTCTCGGCATTGCGCGAATGATAGCGACCGCGAATATAGGGGATCATGCAGAAGCTGCAGAAGCGGTTGCAGCCATCGGAAATCTTGACGTAGGCGACAGCACCCTCGACGGTACGTTTGACCTGCGGGATATAGGCAGCAATCTCGCGCTCGACGCCCAGCACGCCATCGATGACCGCCACGATGCCGTCTTCCTCGTCGGCCTTCACAAAGGCAGCGACCTCGGGCAACTCGTCAGGCAGGTCATCGCCATAGCGCGACGGCACGCAACCGCACATAACGATGGGGCAAGAACGAACGCCGTCCTGAACCTCGTTGGCGAGTTCGAGCGTGGTCTCGATGCTCTCGGACGTTGCGGAGGCGAGGAACGAGCAAGTATTGACGATGGCGATATCGGCATCCTGCGGGTCGAATGCCTCCTCGTAGCCCGCGGCGGTCAAAAGAGAACGCATGCGGTCGGTGTCAACCTCGTTCTTAGCGCACCCGAGGGTGATGTAGAGCACGGAGCCCAACGGTGTATCCATGTTGGAGAGCAGTCCTTTCGATTGATATTAGCGGTAGTTGGTGAACTGCAGCGGCTGGCCGTAATCCTGGTCGCGCAGGAACTGGATCACGGTCTGCAACGCGTCCTTCGAAGCAGAGGAAACACGCAGTTTGTCGGCCTCGATGGTCACCTTGACCTTGAGCTTTTGGTCCTTGATGTCCTTGTTGATCTTCTTGGCGGTCGCTTGGTCGATACCCTCGACGATATGGCCGAGCACGCGCACGGTGCCGCCCGATGCCGCCTGCGGAGCATCCCACGAGACGGCCTTGAGGTCGATGCCGCGCTTGATGAGCTTGGAGCTCAGCACGTCGACAATCTGCTTGGAGACAAAGTCGGCCGGGGCGTTGATCGTAAAGAGCTTGTCGCCCTTCGAAAGCTCGATCGTGGCGCCGGAATCCTTAAGGTCATAGCGCTGGGAAATCTCGCGCGTGGTCTGCTGAAAGGCGTTATCGACCTCTTGCATGTTGACCTCGGACACGACGTCGAAGCTGGAATCTTTAGCCATAATGTTTCCTTTCGAGTACGAGCGGCTTAATAGCTATCGTACGAATAGTCGGTAGAATCGCTGGGCGTCTGACCGTCAGTTGCGGTATCGGCGCCATCCGTGGACTGGGCATCGGTACCGTCGGTGGTATCGGTACCATCGGTGGTGTCGGTACCATCAGAACTTTCACCATTCTCGGAATCAGACGTCTCCTTCTTGGGAACGGTGATCGTCACGCGCGCCACGCCCGAGGTCTTGGTATCGTAACGGACCTTTTCACCGTTCTTGGTAACGGTGACATCGGAGGGCTTGGACGTGGTGATCTCGATCGAGGACTCGGGCGTGTACTCCTGCTCAAAGGGGCCAGTCGCCTGGGCGCCATAGACCGACTTGCCGTCGACCTTGACCTCAATCCACGCGGTCTTTCCCTTGGCAACGGAGACTTTGACCTTCGTGACCTCGTTCTCTTCCTTCTTGGCCGTCGTCTTGGTAGCGTCCGAATCAGTCTACTCATCCGTCGCCTCATCGGTGTCTTCGTCCTCGTCGACCGTTTCGGTCTTCTTAGAAGACTTCTTAGTCGTCGTCTTGGTGGCAGTGGGCGTCTCGGGCGTGGTCTCGGGCGCCGAAGATGCGCAGCCGCGCAGAAGTACCACGATGAGCACGATCAGCAGCAACGCAACGGCACCGATGCCGGCGTAGACGATACGCGGATCGAGCCCGTTGTTTTGAGGAGTACGTGATCCGCCGCGTCCACGACTGGAACTGTTGCGGCCGCCTCCCTGAGGCATACGACCACGATTGCTATCGGAACGGCCGCGATAGCCACCCTGGCCCTGAAGGCTGCGCTGACCCGAGCGGGGCGCAAGTTCACCGCGGCCTTGATAGCCACGCTGGCCCGAACGCGGAGCCGAAGAGCGCTGGCCATACGGCTGTGATTGAGAGCGAAGACGCGGCGTCGCCTGCGTGGTATCGGCATCCGCATAGCCACCGCGAGAGCGTCCGGTGGAGACACCACGGTAACCGCGATCGGAATAGCCGCCGTCGCCGTAGCCGGCACGAGGGTCACGCGCCACGCCGCGAGCAGCGGGAAGTGCACGGTCCTCGGGCATCGGCGTACTGCGGAACCGGTCACGCTGTGAGCGAATCTCCTCGCCCGAACCCGTCTCGGTAATATAACCGGCCTGCTGAGGACGCTGTCCATAGCGGGTCGAACGACCGCCCTGAACCATCAGGAAGCGCCCGTTATCGACCGAGGAACGCGAATTGACGTAGCCGGCGGCGTCCTGAAAACGACCGCCCTGCTGCGACGTCTCGCGTTCGTATGCCATCAGGTCGTCAAAGTAGGCATTGACGACCTCGCGCGGATTGAGGCCCAAAAAGCGAGCATAGCTCGAAATCATGCCCTGCGCATAGCCGCGCGGCGGCATCGAAGCAAAGTTACCGGTCTCGAAAAACTCGATGATCTGCGGCCTGATTTTGATGGTGTTGGCGACCTGCTGAATGGAAAGGCCCATTCGGCGACGCTGCTCGAGCAGCATGTCACCAAAGCGTGCAGCCATCAGAATCCTCCAAACTCACGATCTTCACGTGCCATCTCGGCGTCGACAGATTCCAGCGCGGCAAGCCCCTCCTCGTCCAGCAGGACCTCGCGCGGCTTGGAACCGTCGGGCGGACCGACGACACCCTTTTCTTCCAGCATGTCCATAATACGCCCGGCGCGCGCATAGCCAACCTTCAGACGAC
>CAVHBE010000003.1:0-2989 GCA_963634045.1 Methanobrevibacter smithii | reverse complement strand
CCTCAACACCGTCAAAGATCGGCTGCTTGTAGTGGATGTGGTGGAAGGTCTCGGCGGGAACCACATAGGGCTTGCCGTCGACCATAACCGGGGTGTACTCCCAGCCAAACTCCTCGCAGCACTTGGGAGCCAGGTCCTCGAGCATGACCTCGGCACGGCCATCGTGCTCAACGGCGACATAGGCGGCGCCGGGCTTAAGGGAAACGGCCTGGTCAGAGGGGATGGTCCACGGCGTGGTCGTCCAGATGATAAAATCGACCGGGCCGTCGAAGTTCTCGAGGCCGGCGGGCTTGGAGGTCATCTCAAAGCGCACGAAGATGGAGGGGCTCGTCTCGTCGGAGTACTCAATCTCGGCCTCGGCCAGCGCGGTGTGGCAGTGCTTGCACCAGTGAACCGGCTTGTGGCCGCGATAGATCATGCCCTTATCGAACATGGCCTTGAAAACCTCGATATCGGCGGCATCGTGCTGGTGATAGAGCGTCAGGTAGGGGTTGTCCCAGTCGCCGAGCACGCCCAGACGACGGAAGCCGGCCTTCTGCAGCTCGATGTTCTCGACAGCGAACTCGTTGCAGAGCTCACGGATCTTGGCCGTGGGGGTCTGGTTGAACTTCTCGGTGCCGAGCTTCTCCTCGACCTTATGCTCGATCGGCTGGCCATGGCAGTCCCAACCGGGGACATAGGGAACCTCATAGCCCTGCATCATCCAGTAGCGGTTGATCATGTCCTTGGAGATCTTGTTCATGGCGTGGCCGATGTGGATCGGGCCGTTGGCGTACGGAGGACCGTCGTGCAGCACGAACTTCTTGTGACCCTCGTTCTTCTTCAGAACCTGCTCGTAGACCTTGTTGTCCTGCCAGTCCTTGAGTCGCTTGGGCTCGGACTTGGAAAGACCGGCACGCATGGGAAATCCGGTTTTGGGCAGATTCATCGTCTGCTTGTACTCGTTTGCCACGGTACCCCTTTCTTGACATGGGCGCGCACGCCCTCTGGGCACCAAAAAAGCGCCCGTCCCTACAAGCTGGGACGAAGCGCCACAAAACGGGCGGTACGCCCGTAAAAGCTCTTCGCTTAACCACCCAGCTTAGATGCCCTCGCCCGCGTATTCGCGCGCTCGCATCCGTTACTCGGCTGGCCTGTATCGACGACCATCTCGGCGATGTCTACTAAGACGTGCCTATGCGGCACGTCCGTTGGGACCGCAGCTCCGGGGTGATTTTCATCGGTCGCATGCACGGGCTCTCAGCGCTCCCCGCTCTCTGTAGCATGCGGACGGCCGACTACTCGTCCCCATCAACGCTTATGCGGTGTATGCTAGCACGTTCCGCGCCGGCGAAAAACCCTCAACACTGGTTTTATACGTTCGAAATTTCTCGCTATTACAGCCCTTCTCTAGGAGCAAAATACCTGAAAGCACTCTATCGAACGAAAGAAGGTTGCTATGCGCACGATTGGAATGAGCGACTACACCGTTGGCGAGGATTGCTTTGACGAGCTGCCGGGCGCGCTGGCCGAGTACGGAGCGACAAAGGTCGCCATCATCGGCGGCAAGCGAGCCCTGGCTGCAGCACTTCCCGGTATCGAAGCTGCGCTGGCAGGTACCGACGTCGAGATTCTGGAGACGCGCGTCTACGGCACCAACAGTACGCGTGCCAATATCGCCAAGGTCGTGAACTCCCCTGCCTGCCAGAAAGCCGACGTGCTCATTGCCTGTGGCGGCGGAAAGGCGCTCGATACCGTAAAGACGGCGGCCATCGAGCTCAAGAAGATCGTCTTTACCGTACCGACGATCTGCTCCAACTGCTCCGCCGCGACCGCCATTGCCGTTGTCTACAACGACGACGGCTCGCTCGAGGGCTATTCGTACCCCAACCGACCGGCGCACATCTTCATCAACCCCAAGATCATCGCCGAGGCACCGGCAGAATACTTCTGGGCCGGCGTGGGCGATGCCCTGTCGAAGCAGCCCGAGGTCGAGTACGCCACGAGCGCCGGCAACCTGGAGCACACCGCCGGACTTGGCCTGGCACTCGCACACACCTGCTCCGAGCCGCTGTTTACCTACGGCTTGCAGGGTCTTAAGGACGTGCGCGAGAACCTGTCGAGCGAGGCCGTCAAGCAGATCGCGCTCGACATCGTGGTCAACACGGGTTATGTCTCGAACCTGACCAACCAAAACGATTACTACTACAACTCGAGCGTGGCGCATGCGTTCTACAACGCCACCTGCAGCATTCCGCGCGAGGGCTCCTACCTACACGGCGAGGTCGTGAGCCTGGGCGTGCTCGTGCTGTTTGCCTATACGGGCGATACCGAGAACCTTGAGCGCTACGCTGCCTTTAACAAGCAGATGGGGCTGCCCGTGACGCTTAAGCAGGTCGGGCTTTCCGAGGCCGACATCCCTGCCCTATGCGAGCACGCGCATGCCACCAACGAGTGGAAGCAGGGCAACCCTGAGCCCTTCACCGACGAGAAGTTCGCCGCCGCCATCAAGGCCGCCGACGCTTACGGCCACACCCTCTAGCTCTAACCCAAAACCACCACAAAGGGGACAGGCACCTTTGTGGTGGTTTTTTATTGCTCCAACATTCAGTTCGCACTCGAACCCGATTCTATACGAGAAAGGGTCCGGGTACGTTTTTTGTTTATCGGTAATTCTGCGGAAGGACCACTCGGAACGGTAAACAGAAACGAACAGAGGCAGAGTACCATCGTGGTGATGGTATCCTGCCTTTTGTTTTGCGGAACCTAGGTCGCTTTATGCGAACTTGATCGCCACTTATATGGCGCATTGATGGCAATTGCTGCGTACGTGCGTACCGGGAGCCTGTACACCTCTGGCAAGGCGTAACACACTAGACTTTGTTCCAAAGTCCGTGTGCTAAGGGGGCAGGGCCCTTAGAATTCCTGTGGAGTGTGTACGCACGTACGCAGGAAAACAGCAAATTACGCTATATCAGGGCGTTCTTTCATTGGTGAGTATGGTATACAC
>CAVHBE010000002.1:0-6673 GCA_963634045.1 Methanobrevibacter smithii | reverse complement strand
ACTGCGGGAGCGTGCCGTCAGCTCAATGTGTTCGGCTGAAATCGGAAATCAACCCCACAAAGGGGACAGGCACCTTTGTGGTGGTTTTCGACGCTAACGGTCGACCATCTCGCGCCATGAGATTAAACTTGAATTGTTCTCTGAACATATCCATTTCTGCCTATCCTCAACAGATCTTTGTCTCGAGGAGCGCATATGAAGCCGTCTCATTCCACCGGTCGCAACGTCATTACCATTTTCGCCATACCCATCGTGATGCTCTTCCTTATCGTCATCACGCCCTTTTCTTTTGGTATCGCCTCGCCCTTCGATCTTTGCGGGATGATCGACGCCGGCTCGCGTGCCACCTCGCTCTCCTTTGTCTGCCGTGGCGTGTTCTACGAATATGCAATTCCCACCGGAAGTTGGCAGTCCAAGTTACCGTTGCTCGGCAAGGTCGACGGATGCTCCCCCTATTTCTGCCTTGAACCTCAGGCGCTAAACTATCTGAGCGACGACCAGCCACTCGACTCCATCACCCTCGCCTACGACTACGCACCAAACACCGATGAGCGCCACATGATCCAAGTCCTCGACAAGCTGCTTGGACAGTGCGGGCTCACCGCGGAAGCCGGTCGAACCATCTATAGCAACCGGAAATTAAAGCGAACAGAACTCCGCCGTGTCGGAAAAATCAAAGGGCGAAACGGGGCCGCCTACTGGGATGCCTGGGCAACACGCGACAAGGGCGAATTCGGACACAGCACCTATATGGTCACTGTCTACACCAAAGACGGAATTAAGGACAATGTTGACGATTTCGCGTCATCCAAACTCGGCATCCCCAAAACAACCAAGCCCGCCAGCCCAGATGAAATCCTGTAGAGACGCTCATTAACATACCGCTCAACAATCACAACAACATCGAGCTCGTTCCCCACCACCACAAAGGTGCCTGTCCCCTTTGTGGTGGTTTTCGACAAAAAGAAGCCGCCCCGATAACAGAGGCGGCATCAAGCAAGTCCATTTATTAGCGTCCCTCAAGATCCAACGAGAACGCAGAAATGTAGCCCGGGGCTTACCCTTTCCCGAACGCGACCCTTGCGAAGCGCGTGAGCGGGCGGGAAAGGGTAAGCCCCGGGCGGACAATTAAGTGCGTTACTCGGCAGCGGCCTTGAACTTGTTGTAGTTGATCAAGCAGCCGGCCTTGACGATGGCACGCTCCTCTGCCGTCATATCGGCAATGTATAGCTCAATCTGCTCGACCGTGCCGTCGGCGCGCACCACGTAGGCGGCGATGTCCTTCAGGTCGCCGTCGAGCGCGGCACGGATACCCGGCACAAAGACGTAGTCGCCCACCTCAAAGTTGGGCTCCGCCTCCATCTGGAAGGGCACCATGCCCCAGTTCATCACGTTGGAGCGATAGCGCTTGGTGGCGTACTCGTGGACGATGTTGGCCAGGCCGCCAATTACGCGCTGGCAGCTCGCGGCCTGCTCGCGGGCGGAACCGTCACCGGGCTTCTTGGCATAGAGCATGGAGCCGTACTCGGTCGCCTTGGCGTCGGCAGCGACACCCGCGCCGGCCAGCGCCTCAAACACGCCGGCAAGCTCGGCATCGAGCGCGGCCAAGTCGCCTGCTGCCTCGCCGGCAACGCGGCGCTTCTCCACGGCGTCGACCTCCTTGGAACGGCCCACGTAGGCCGGATCGCGGCGGCTGAGCGTAAACTCGGCCAGGCCCAGCGGGTTGGAGCGGAAGGAGCTCGTCTCGCCCGAGGGAATGAGCTCGTCGGTCGTGGTGACCGGGTCCATGATCTTGGAGCACACCTTGAGCAGGATATCGTCGCCGAGAGGCTCCATCGCGGGCCACGGCTTGATATTGGGACCCTCGACCAGCTCGTCGGCAGGCTCCGCCTTGCCAAAGCCCCAGTACACACGCTTTTTGTACGGCGCGTCGTCAAAGGTGTACTCGCAGGCCTCGTCCCAAGTGTCCTCGGGCAGGTCGGTCGCCGGCGTCAGGACGCCGCCGTTGGCAGCCGTCGCCGCAATGGAGCGAGCGTCCATCAGGGCCACGGCGCTCAGCTGGCCATTGCCCGGCTTGGAACCCTCGCGGTTGGGGAAGTTGCGCGTGGTGTGGCGGATGGACAGGCCGTTGTTGGCGGGTGTGTCGCCGGCGCCGAAGCACGGGCCGCAGAATGCCGTGCGCACGATCGCGCCGGCCTCCATAAGGTCGTAGATATAGCCGCGGCGTGTAAGCTCGAGTGCCACGGGCTGGCTCGTGGGATAGACCGACAGCGAGAACTCGCCGCAGCCGGTGTTGGCGCCCTTGAGCACGCGGGCAGCCTGGACCACGGAGTCGTAGTTGCCGCCCGAGCAGCCGGCGATAACGCCCTGCTGCACGTGCAGCTTGCCGTCGATGATCTTGTCGAGCAGGCTAAAGTGCGTCTTGCCCTCACCGATCTTGGCGGCCTCAAGCTCCACCTCGTGAAGGATGTCCTCGAGGTTCTCGTTGAGCTCGTCAATCTCAAAGCCGTTGGAAGGATGGAACGGCAGCGCGATCATGGGCTTGATGCTCGACAGGTCGACCTCGACGCAGCCGTCGTAGTAGGCAACATCGGCGGGCTTGAGCTCGCGGTAGTCGTTGCCGCGGCCATGCATGGCCAAAAACGCGTGCGTGTCCTCGTCGGTGGCCCAGATGCTCGACAGGCAGGTGGTCTCGGTGGTCATGACGTCGACGCCGTTGCGGTAATCGGTCGTCATGCTCGCGATGCCGGGGCCCACGAACTCCATGACCTTATTCTTGACGTAGCCCTTGGCAAAGACGGCCTTGATGATGGCGAGCGCCACATCGTGCGGACCGACGCCGGGGCGCGGGGCGCCCGTGAGGTAGATGGCGACAACGCCGGGATAGGCGACGTCGTAGGTGTCGCGCAGCAGCTGCTTTGCCAGCTCGCCGCCGCCCTCGCCCACGGCCATGGTGCCCAGGGCGCCGTAGCGGGTGTGCGAGTCGGAGCCCAAGATCATCTTGCCGCAGCCGGCGAAGTTCTCGCGCATAAAGGAATGGATGACCGCGATATGGGGCGGAACGAAGATGCCGCCGTACTTTTTGGCAGCCGAGAGACCGAAGACGTGGTCGTCCTCGTTGATAGTGCCGCCCACGGCGCACAGCGAGTTGTGGCAGTTAGTGAGTACGTAGGGCAGCGGGAACTGCTCCATGCCCGAGGCGCGCGCCGTCTGGATGATGCCGACAAAGGTGATGTCGTGGCTCGCCATGGCGTCGAAGCGAATCTTGAGTGCCTCGGGATCTCCGGACGTATTATGTGCCTGGAGGATCGAATACGCGATGGTGCCGCGCTTGGCATCCTCGGGCGTCTGCGTAATACCGCGCTCGGCAGCCTCAGCCGCAGGCACAACCTCGCTGCCGCCGCGCAGGTAGATGCCGTCCTCGTACAGCTTAACCATACTGTCTCCCACTCTGCCCGAAAGGCTCGGGCGCATAGCATACATTCGTTCAATATCGTGCCATAGAACGGTTGCGAGTGGGTTACGAATCTGCACGTTCACTTTATCTCGGTAAAGCATAGAACGAGCCCGGTGTAGTGACATCAGACTTGGTGCAAGGAGTGTCCCAAAGTGCCGGCACAAAAGGAACGTCCCCAAGCGCCAGCCAAAAATGGGAGTGGATAATCCCCCGTTTCTAGCCCTCAAGCGGACCAAAAGTGGGAGATTATCCACTCTCATATTGTTAGGATTTGCGTCGTAGAGCCGCCGTAACTAAAGATCGGTTCCCGCGCCTAGCAGCTTGCGCATGACTTGCTCGGGGTTGACCGAGCCATCGCGCGGGGCCAGGGCGGTGATCTTCTTCTGCATCTTGTACTCGTGCAGCTCGTCCTCGAGCTGGCGTACGCGGGCGCGGAGCTTCTCGTTCTCGTGCTCGCGCTCCTCGGCGCGCTCCTTCATATCGAGGATGCGCACCACGCCGGCAAGGTTGATACCCTCGTCGGTCAGTTGGTTGATGAGCTCCAGGCGCTCGATATCGGCACGCGAATACAGGCGCGTGTTACCACCCGAGCGCTGAGGATTCACCAGGCCTTTGGACTCGTAGACGCGCAGAGTCTGCGGGTGCATGCCGGTCAGCTCGGCCGCCACGCTGATCATGTACAGCGGTTTGTTCCTATTGTCCTCGGCCATGCTACCTGACCCCTTTCCGTCTCGTTATCGTCCATCATAAGCCCGCGGGCGCGGGCGCGCGCCACGACCGCCCTAGTACGTCGCCTTGTAACGGTTGACCTTCTCGCGATAGTCGCGCGTGTCGGCCTCGCGCAGCTTGGTCATGGCATCGCGCTCATCGTCGGACAGGTTCGCGGGAACCTGCACCTTGATCTCGACGAGCAGCGCACCCGTGCGGCCGCGATGCTTAACGTCGGGCGCACCCATCTCCTTAAAGCGGAACTTCTTGCCCGTCTGGGTACCAGCGGGCACCTTCAGACGAACCGTCGCACCACCGGGCGTGGGCACATCCACCGTGCAGCCGAGCGCCGCCTCGTAGACCGAGATCGGCACCTCCATGGTCACATCGGCACCTTTACGCTTAAACAGCGGATGCTCCTCCACGTGCGTGGTCACGACCAGGTCGCCGCGCTCGCCTCCGGCAACGCCGTACTCGCCACGGCGCTTGTAACGCAATTTGCCGCCGTCGACCGCACCCGCAGGCACCGAGACCGTGATGGTCTGCTGCTCGCCCGTCGAGGGAATGCGGTAGGTGACCTTGTGCGTCACGCCGCGAAACGCGTCCTCGGCCGTCACATCGACAGTCAGCGACAGGTCGCCGCCCTTGCGCGCGCGGTTGCGGCCCGCGCCCGCACCGGCATTACCCGCGGTCCCGGCAAAACCCGAGCCCCAATCGCTGCCCCAGGCGCCGTTGCCACTAAAGATACTGTCGAAGATATCGCCCCAGCCGCTCGCGCCGGCACCGGCGCCATAGCCACCGCTATACGCGCCGCCCGCGCCCGGCATGCCGCCGAACATGAGCATCTGGTCGTACTCTTTGCGCTTCTTCTCGTCCGAAAGCGTCTCGTAGGCCTCGCTAATCTCCTTAAACTTGGCCTCGTCGCCGCCGGCATCGGGGTGATATTTTTGCGCGAGCTTGCGAAACGCGCTCTTGATCTCTTTGTCGGAGGCGCTCTTGGATACGCCCAGGATGTCATAGAAGGTTTTGCCTGCAGCCATCGTAGCTCCTCTCCTGTTATATCCGCCGCCCCTGCGGACGGCGGCTCATACTGTCATATGGCACTAGGCCAGAAAGGGCCCCGGGTGTTGCCCCGGGGCCCTTCTCAATTACTCCTCGGTGCTCTCGGCCGTATCGGCCGTAGCATCCTCGGGCGCCGCTTCGGGCTCCGGTGCGGGGCGCTTCTCGCCACCGTAGGTCACCGTCACCATCGCGGAACGCAGGATGCGATCCGCCATGCGGTAGCCCTTCTGGTACACATCGTTGACGGTCTCGTCATACTGCGATGCGTCCTCGACGCGACCCACAGCCTGGTGCTCGAGCGGATCGAACGCCTCGCCCTTGGGGTCGATGGGCTCAACGCCCTCGTGCGCAAACACGTCGAGCAGCTTGGCATGTACCGCGTCAACGCCATCGACGAACTGCTTAAAGTCGTCGGAAAGCTCCTGGCTGCGGGCATGGTCGATCGCGCGCTCGATATCGTCGATCACCGGCAACAGCGCGGTGACAAGCTTCTCGGTCGCGCGCTCGCGCTCGGCGATGCGCTCGTTGGCGGTGCGGCGACGGAAGTTCTCCCAGTCGGCCTGCAGACGAGCGGTGCGCTCGGTAGCGTCCTTCGCCTTGTCCTCGGCGGACTTCTGAGCCTCTGCCGCAGCATCGAGCTCATTGCGCACGTCGGCAAGCTCCTTTTGGGCCTGCTCGAACTTGAGCTTAAAGTCGTTGTCGGCGGCTTCCTCACCGGCGCGGATAGCGGCTTCCACCATCTCGTCCTCGGTCATCGTCGCCTCCTTGTTGGAATCCTCTACCTGGTTCTCGGCAGCCTCGGCGGCCGGGGCCTCATTGACCTCGGTATCGTCTGCGGCCTCTACGGGAATCTTCACGTCCTTCTCCTCAGAGTCAACGGGGGCGGCGCCGGCGGCAGCCGCCTCCGTGCGAGCTTTACGGGCGGACATGATTACTTGTCCTCGTCGTCCACAACCTCGTAGTCGGCGTCGACTACGTCATCGTCGGCAGGCTGGGCACCAGCGGCACCGTCGGTCTGCTGCTGAGCGTCGGCGTAGACAACCTGGGCCAGCTCGTAGGCCACGGACTGCAGGGACTCGCCGGCGGCCTTGATGGCCTCGACGTCAGAGCCCTCGAGCGCCTTCTTGGCGTCGGCGATAGCGGCCTCGGCCTTGGACTTCACGTCAGCGGAAACCTTGTCGCCCAGCTCGTTGAGGGTCTGCTCGGTGGAGTAGCACAGGCTGTCGGTCTGGTTGCGGACCTCGACCTCTTCCTTCTGCTTCTTGTCCTCCTCGGCATGAGCCTCGGCGTCCTTGACCATACGATCGACTTCGTCGTCGGACAGAGCGGTAGAGCCGGAAATGGTGATCTGCTGCTCTTTGCCGGTGCCCTTGTCCTTAGCGGAGACCTTGACGATGCCGTTGGCGTCGATGTCGAAGGTGACCTCGATCTGCGGCACGCCGCGGC
>CAVHBE010000001.1:0-5684 GCA_963634045.1 Methanobrevibacter smithii | reverse complement strand
CGCCATTACATCATCTATCGCTATGTTCAGAGCCTGAAGCGCCAGAAGAACACGACCGACGACAAGATCTTGTCGCTGATTGAGTGCAACAACGAAGAGGTCAAGCAGGAGAACTCCAACAAGAACCCGACCGTCAATTCCGTTCAGCGTGACTACATGGCCGGCGAGATCTCCAAGGACCTGACTCAGCGTGTGCTGCTGCCCCAGGAGATTGTGGATGCTCACAATGAGGGCCTGATTCACTTCCATGATTCGGACTACTTTGCCCAGCACATGCACAACTGCGACCTGGTGAACCTGGAGGATATGCTCCAGAACGGTACTGTTATCTCGGGTACGCTGATTGAGAAGCCGCACAGCTTTTCGACCGCTTGCAACATCGCGACGCAGATCATCGCCCAGGTTGCTTCCTCCCAGTACGGTGGCCAGTCGATTTCGCTGACCCATCTCGCCCCGTTCGTCGAGGTGAGCCGTCAGAAGATTCGCGGCGAGGTCGCCCGCGAGCTCGAGGAGCTCGGCGTTTCCGCATCTCCCGAAAAGGTCCGCGAGGTTGTTGAGGATCGCCTGCGCGATGAGATTCGTCGCGGCGTTCAGACGATTCAGTATCAGGTCGTAACTCTTATGACCACCAACGGCCAGGCGCCGTTCGTGACGGTCTTTATGTATCTTAACGAGGCCCGTACGCCTCAGGAGAAGCATGACCTTGCCATGATCGTGGAGGAGACGCTTCGCCAGCGCTACGAGGGCGTTAAGAACGAGGCCGGCGTGTGGATTACCCCGGCATTCCCCAAGCTCATCTATGTACTCGAGGACGATAACGTTCACGAGAATTCCCCGTACTTCTACCTGACCCAGCTGGCTGCTAAGTGCACCGCCAAGCGCATGGTTCCCGACTACATCTCCGAGAAGAAGATGCGCGAGCTCAAGCTGTCGAAGGGCGAGACCGCCGGCAACGGCGATTGCTATACCTGCATGGGCTGCCGCAGCTTCTTGACGCCCGACCGCTCGGGCAACGGTTTTAACAACGTTGCCAACGCGCTGAACTACGACCCGAACAAGCCCAAGTACTATGGTCGCTTTAACCAGGGCGTCGTGACCATCAACCTGCCTGATGTTGCGCTGAGCTCGCATCAGGATATGGACAAGTTCTGGAAGATCTTCGACGAGCGCCTTGAGCTGTGCCACCGCGCCCTGCTGTGCCGTCATGAGCGCCTGATGGGTACGCTTTCTGACGCCGCACCGATTCTGTGGCAGTACGGCGCCCTCGCTCGTCTGAAGAAGGGCGAGACGATCGACAAGCTGCTCGTGGGCGGATACTCCACCATTAGTCTGGGTTATGCCGGCCTGTATGAGTGCGTCAAGTACATGACGGGCCACAGCCACACCGAGAAGGAGGGCACGCCCTTTGCCATGGCCGTCATGCAGCGCATGAACGACAAGTGCGCCGAGTGGAAGGCCGAAAGCGATATTGACTTCTCGCTGTACGGCACCCCGCTTGAGTCGACGACCTACAAGTTCGCCAAGTGTCTGCAGCGTCGTTTTGGCATCATCCCGGGCGTGACGGACAAGGGCTACATCACCAACAGCTACCACGTCCACGTGTCCGAGGAGATCGACGCATTCGACAAGCTTAAGTTTGAGGGCATGTTCCAGCAGCTTTCGCCGGGCGGTGCCATTTCCTACGTCGAGGTTCCCAACATGCAGGACAACCTCAAGGCTGTCGTTCGCGTGATGCAGTACATCTACGACAACATCATGTACGCCGAGCTCAACACCAAGAGCGACTACTGCCAGGTGTGCGGCTACGACGGTGAGATCAAGATTGTCGAGGATGACGGCAAGCTGGTGTGGGAGTGCCCCAACTGCGGCAACCGCGATCAGGAGAAGATGAACGTCGCCCGTCGTACGTGCGGCTACATCGGTACCCAATTCTGGAACCAGGGTCGAACCGAGGAGATCCGCGACCGCGTGCTGCATCTCTAATACCGCTCCGGGGCTGAGCCGGGAGGGCCGCTTGGGCATTTGCTCGCTATTTCGGACAGTCCTGCGCAAGACGAAGGCCACATTAAGTGGCCTTCTTTGCGTGCGGAACTCATATCGAGCAAAAGCCCAAGCGGCCCTCTCGGCTCAGCCAAGTTGACGTAGCTGAGATGCGGCATGCGGCCTGCTCACTCCTCGAAGTTCTTAGCGGAAATGAGTTGACTTGCAACAACGCTTTGCTTGCGATGGCGGTTGAGCTGCAACAAAGTTTTTATTGGACCTCGAACCCTATGCTCGATGTTCGCTTCGTTCATTGAGTTACCCTTTGCATGAGGCCGGGACATATCGTCCCGCCCGCAGTTTCGCAGGCCGGAGGCCGAGAATATTTGAGGACGGGATGATATGTCCCGGCCTCCCGGGAGAGTTACCTATGAATTACGCGAACATTAAGTATTTCGACATTGCTGATGGGGAAGGCGTTCGTACTTCTCTGTTTGTGAGCGGGTGCCGTCGTGGGTGCAAGAACTGCTTTAACTCTGTCGCGTGGGACTTTGCTGCGGGTGAGCCGTTCGATCGTGCCGTCGAGGACAAGATTATCGAGAGCCTCGACCATCCCTTTATCGATGGCCTGACGATTCTGGGCGGCGAGCCTATGGAGCCCGAGAATCAGGCGGGGCTTGTTGACTTTATCGAACGCGTGCGTGCGGCCTATCCCGCGGGGTCGGGCAAGACCATTTGGTGCTTTACCGGCGACGTGCTCGAGGAGCTTATGCCGGGTGGTCGTCACCATACCGAGGTGACGGACCGTATCCTTGCCTGCCTCGACATGTTGGTGGACGGCCCGTTCGTTCAGGATCTGTACGATATCTCGTTGCGCTTTAGGGGCTCGAGCAATCAGCGCGTGATTGATATGAACGCCACGCGCGCCCGTGCTGTGCGCGAGGGCGTTGCGCTTTGCGACGCTGTGGAGCTTTGGCGGGACGATCCGGTCTATTCGACCCATACTATGTAGCTTGTGGCCGATGCCAAAGGGCGTGGTACCATAGCGCGAACGTGAAATCGGAAAAGTGAGGCCCAGATGGTCGATCAGGAAAAAGTCGAGGCCGCCATTAAGCTGTTGCTTGAGGGCATAGGCGAGGACCCAACTCGTGAGGGCCTGCTGGAGACCCCGGCGCGCGTTGCCCGTATGTATGGTGAGATCGCCGGCGGTATGGATCAGAGTGCCGAGGAGCACCTGTCCAAAACCTTTGCCGTCGCTTCGAACGACTTGGTTATTGAGCGCGACATTACGTTTTACTCGCTGTGCGAGCACCATCTGCTGCCGTTTTATGGCAAGGCTGCGATCGGCTATATCCCTAACGGTCGCGTGGCGGGTCTGTCTAAGCTCGCTCGCACGGTTGAGGTTTATGCCCGCCGTCTGCAGCTGCAGGAGCAGCTGTGTGCGCAGGTTGCCGACGCTCTCATGGATTATCTCGCTCCCCAGGGAGCGATTGTGCTCATGGAAGCCGAGCATATGTGCATGACCATGCGCGGCGTGCAAAAGCCTGGCACCAAGACCGTGACACTCGCTCGCCGCGGCGTCTTTGAGACCGATCCCGCGCTCGAGGAGCGTTTCTTTAGGATGCTGGGCCGCTAACCATGAGAGTCGTCAACGACTTTGCATCGAAGACCGATGAGGGGACGTCACGTCGCGGCTTTATGGCTTCGGGCTTGGCCCCCTTTGGTGCCATGCCTCGCATTGATTACATTTGTGCCAACGGGCTGTTCCGGCGGCACCTGGGCAACATTGCACAGTTGGAATCGGGGCGCATCTTCTGCCGCCACGGTATTGACCATCTGCTCGATGTCGCTCGCATTATGTGGATCAAGAATCTCGAGGAACAGCTCGAATTTGACCGCGAGGTCGTCTACGCCACGGCACTTCTTCACGATATCGGCAAAGATGAACAGTATGAATCGGGTATATCCCATGATGTTGCAAGCGAACGCGTCGCTGATGCGATTCTCGGCGGCATGCCCGATGACGTGGCGTTTGAGCCGGCCGATGCCGCAGCCATTAAGACGGCCATTCTGGGCCATCGAAAGCTGCGCGTGAACAGCCAACCGCTTGAGCGTTTGCTCTATGCGGCCGACAAGGCCTCACGCGCCTGCTTTGCATGCCCCGCGCGCAATGCTTGCAACTGGAGCGATGATAAAAAGAACCTGTCGATTCGCGTGTAGTTAGTTTGCGCGGTCGGGGTTCTAAACGAAGGAGACGATCGCGATGAGCAATAAGAAACTGCCCGAGAATGCAACCAAGACTGAAGGCGCCGAGCTCGCCCGCCGTGGAAGGGGCGAAATATCCACCGCAACGGCGGTACCCCACGTGAGTTATGACGATCTGCGCCATGCCGACCGCATTACTATCGACGGTCTCGAGGTCTTTGCCAACCACGGCGTGTATCCCGAAGAGAATGCGCTGGGCCAGAAGTTCATCGTGTCCTTGGTGCTCTATGCCGACCTGCGTGCAGCGGGGGAGCACGATAACCTGGACGCCTCGATTGACTACGGCTCGGTATGCCACGATGTCGATGGCTATCTGCGCGAGCATACGTTTAAGCTCATCGAGGCTGCAGCCGAGGGTGTGGCCCAGATGCTGCTACGTCGTTACCCCCTGCTGCTTGGCGTGCACGTTAAGCTCGATAAGCCTTGGGCGCCCGTCGGTCTTCCCCTGGCAAGCTGCGGCGTCGAGATCGAGCGCGTGCGCTAACCGGTTCTAATACGTCTCTATGGGTGGCTGCTTGAGTCGCTGAGACAGTGCTCTATTGTTGGGGCAGTATGTGTCGAGCAGGACGTGGAACCGCTGGTTGTGGCTCGGCTCGAGCAGGTGGACGAGCTCGTGGACGACAACCATGTCAAGGCACTCGACGGGGTAGGCGGCAAGTTCTCGTGCGATGCGAATGGCGCCGGTTTTGGGCGTGCATGAGCCCCAACGCGTTTTCATGCTGCGCACGGAAACGCGGGAAACGTCGACACCCATTGCGATTTCGTATGCGTGCACAATATCGCGCAGTGCCGATGTGACCTCGGACGTATAGAGCTGGTCAATATGGGCTTGGATCTCACTGGGCGTTAAGCCGTCGAGGGTCGCGTTCCACTTGGCCTGCGGACGTTCGTCTGGCTCGTCGGTACCCATAAAGCTTGCGAACGTGGCTTGTTTGGGCCGCGGTGCGGGGGGCTCAAAGTTGTGGTCGAGTGCATCCTGAACGGTGATGGGCTTGCCCCAAAGTGCAATGATGGACGAGGGGCTGAGCGGCTCTCGTGCCGTCGCCTGACGTTGCTCGCGCTGGGCAAGTCGACTGATAATCCAGGCGCTGTTGCGCTTCACAAACGCTTCGATACGCTCGCGGCTGGCGCCGAGCGGTGCACTGGCGTGGACCTCACCGCTCGATGTGACGCGCAGGTTGAAGTTCTTGACGCGCTTTTTGGTAACGACGACGGGGATGGGCGTCCCATCCGGTCGGAATACGGAAATCGTAAACTGCTGCGTCAAAAGCGGTCCTTCAGATTGGGGACGGGCCGGCATGTCGACCGTTCGGCATGCCGGCCCGCTCAAGGGATGTGAAATTAATAACGCTCAAAGAAGGCAAGCGCGTTGTCGCTGCAGAGTTTTTGCATCACGGTCTTGCCAAAGTGCTTGGAGAGCATGTTCTGGAATTCGGGCA